>CAYMLN010000090.1:0-7645 GCA_964391045.1 uncultured Saprospiraceae bacterium | reverse complement strand
AGGGCGACGTATGGATTTGCCGCCATCTCGGCGGCCTTTTGGCTTTCGTAATTGGTGAAGAACTCGAAGCCTTCCTCGTGCAGGCCTTTCAGCAGCACGATGCGCGCCCCGGGACGACCGTCGGCACCGACCGTGGCGAGGGTCATGGCATTTGGCTCGTCGATGCCGGCATCGATCGCTTCGTGCCACCAGGTGCGAAAGAGGTCAAGCGGATCCGCGGGCAGGTCGCGCTCCTCGAGCGTCCCGTGGAGGTAGGTCTTGCGGAGATCGGCGGGATTGGTCATGGGTTACAGGATTGAAGATCAGGCGGAACGGGACAAAGATACGCGGGCAGGCTTTCCGCATGAACCCAATGGGGCCGTTCGGTTGTTTATCTTTGATTCCGATGCGACTACCGGCCCATAGCGCTGTCCTGACCCGCGTATCTCAACGCGCCGCGGTGAGTTTCCTGGCCGGGTTTCTTCTCGTCCTCTACCTGCTTGGCGGATTTGGCGGTTCACCGGTCCATACGCATCCGCACGAGGCCCCGATCGATATCCATTTCGCAGGTTGCGAGCAGGATCCGTGTCACGCGGCCGTTTACCATTTCAACAGGTCTGGCGCCTGTCATCACAAGGCTCACCTGACCCGGAGCATCGAGGAGGATTGTTCCCTGTGCGGCATGATGTTCTTCCGGCAGGACCTGCCGCCGGAGACGATGTCGTTTGTCGTCCGGGAATGGAGTTCCTCGGCGCCGGTCATCCTTCAGGAAACACCGGTCATCGTCGCGACGATCGTCCCCTTCGGTCGCGGCCCGCCTGCCGCCTAGGTCATGCGGATCCTCCGGATGCCGCACCCCATCCCCCTGTCGGGTTTCATTCGCACGCTTGCCTTGCGAGACGCTGCTGCACATCATGCACGGTCTGTGCATGAGCGACATTTTCAATTCATCAACCATCAACCATCATGAATCGAATCTTGTATTCCACAAGCATACTTTTATCCCTTGTCCTCTTTTCGGCATGTGAAGACAAGGAGATCACGCCGCCGAACGAAGAAGAATTGATCACGACCCTGGAGGTGAGGCTGATCCCGCCCGGCGGTTCGTCGGTCACATTGTCGTTCCGGGACCTGGACGGCGACGGCGGCGCGCCGCCGGTCATCGTGGCGGATACGCTGGCTGCCGGTGTTGTGTATGCCGGCAGCGTGACGCTCAGCAACGAGTCGGTAACGCCGCAGGTCGACATTACGCAAGAAGTGGCGGATGAAGGTGAAGAACATCAATTATTCTATCGGCTCGACGGCATAGACGCTGGCCTGTCGTATACGGACCAGGATGCCGACGGCAATCCGGTGGGCATCACGTTTTCCCTCGTGACCGGCGCGCCCGGTGCGGGAACGATGACGGTGATCCTCCGGCACCTCCCGGATAAGTTCGCCACCGGCGTCAGTCAGGGCGACATCGCCAACGCGGGCGGGGAGACCGACATCGAAGTCACCTTCCCTGTCATCGTGCGGTGAGAACCCTCCAGGGCATCGCATTCCTGATGATACTGGGTTGGGCGACGGCAATGGTCGCCCAACCTTGCACCATCATGCTTCGCGGCGAGGTGCTCGACCGCGCCACGCGCGAGCCGCTCGGCTACACGACGGTCGGCATCACCGAATCATCGGTCGGCATGCTGGCCGACAGCAATGGCCTGTTTGTGTTCGGGGAGTTGTGCCCCGGAGATTATCACCTCCAGGTCCATCACCTCGGCTGTGATCCGGCAACGCTGTTCATCAAGTTGCGACGCGACACCGCGATCACGATCTGGCTGGACCATCACGCGGAGATGCTCCGCGAAGTGCGGGTCGAGGGCGCCTCTGCCGCGTATCAGGCGGCGCAGTTCCAGCAGGCTGTGACGGAAAGCCAGCTCCGCCAGGATGCCGGGCGTCCCCTGGCCGAGATCATCTCCCGGGTGGCGGGTGTGCGCGCGCTGAAGACGGGGTCGGGTATCAGCAAGCCGGTCATCCACGGCCTGACGGGCAATCGGGTGGCGGTCATCAACAACGGGGTTTTCCAGGCCGGCCAGCAATGGGGCGCGGATCACGCCCCGGAGATCGATCCGAATGCGGCCCGGCTCATCCGCGTGATCAAGGGTTCTGACGCCATCGAGTACGGCTCGCGCGCCATCGGCGGCGCGGTGGTCGTCGAGGCCGGCCCGATCCCCGACGATCCGCACATCCATGGCGCCGCCGGCTATACCGTGGAGACAAACGGATGGGCCAACACACTTTATGGCCGGCTTCAGCAGGGCAAGGGGCCCCTGGCATGGCGGTTCACCGGCACGGCCAAGCGCGGCGGCGATACGCACGCGCCGGATTATTTCCTGACCAATACTGGCGTAGCGGAAGCGAACACATCGGCGCAGTTGCGCTACAAGCCGTCTGTCCGGACCCAGCACGACGTGTATTACAGCCTGTTCTCGACGCGGCTCGGCATATTCACCGGGTCGCATATCAGCAACCTGACGGACCTCGAGGAAGCGCTTGGCCGCGACGTGCCGTTTGGCGTGAAGGATGATTTCAGCTATGCGATCGCTCCGCCCAAGCAACATGTTGTCCATCATCTCCTCCGGTATGCCGGGAAGCGTTTCGTTGGAACGGATAATTTCTGGGAATGGAGCTATGCGCTGCAGCGCAACCACAGGCAGGAGTTTGACATTCGCCGCGGGGACCGATCCGACATCCCCGCCCTTGACCTGTCCCTGTGGGCGCAGACGGCCGAGGCCCGCTATGTCCATGGCGAAGGCCGTTTTCCATACCGCGTCGGGATCCAGGGCACGTACACGGACAACAGCAATTCGTATGAAACGGGCATCCTGCCGCTGATCCCCGATTACCGCGAGCTCGTAGCCGGTGTGTTCGGCACGGTGCATCACCACATCGGACAGTTGACACTGGAGGGCGGCGCCCGTTATGACTACCAGTATTTCAAGGTGTGGGCGATCTCCGCCACGTTGCCGCGGGAGGTCAACGTCATGACGCACATGTACAATGACGTGGCCTTTTCCGTTGGCGGAGCCATCACCTACGGCGCGGCGGAGACGCGATTGCACCAGTCCCTTGTCGTCCGGTCCCCGGAGGTCAATGAGTTGTACAGCAACGGCCTCCACCAGGGCGTGGCCGGGATCGAGGAGGGGGAGCCTTCCCTGCGGCCCGAGACCGGCTTGAAGACCACGCTCGCGCAATCCGTGGATTTTGCCAACGTGGTGCACCTGGAGGTCGGGCTTTTCGCCCATCTCTTCTACGACTACATTTATCTCGAGCCCCAGGACGAACTGCGGCTCACCATTCGCGGTGCATTTCCCGTCTACCAGTACCGGCAGCAGGATGCCCTCTTGCACGGGATCGATGTTGTGGGTGTCGTGGATATGGGCGAGCACTGGACATGGACGTCGAAGTTTAGCGCGATGCGCGGGGCATCCCTGCAGGGCGGCGATCCGCTGCCCATGATGCCGCCGCTGCAATGGGTGAACGGCATCGCATGGTCACTAAAGGATGGCGACCGGCGCAAGGGAACCAAGCTCCAGGTCGAAGGCGAGTATACCGCCCGGCAGGATTTTTGGGATCCCGAAGCCGAGCTTGTCGCACCGCCGGACGGCTATTTCCTGGTCGGCCTCAGGGCCGATACCGGCTGGCGCCTGGGCGACGAGCGCAATCTCTTCGCGGGTATTGCGGTGGACAACCTGATGAATGTGCGGTATCGGAATTACCTTAACCGGCTGCGCTATTATGCCGATGAGACCGGCCGCTCGGTCCAGGGCCGCATCCGGCTTGAATTCTGATCCCATGCCGTTACCCCGACCGCTCCACAAACTTTACCATCCCGCTATTTTCCAGGGAAACCTACATGCTCAGCGGTACTTCGAGGGCTGGTACGTAAAGCTTGTCACGGCCGATGCGGGCGAAGCGATCGCGTTCATTCCCGGCATCGCGCTTTACGACCGCGAGGACCGGCATGCCTTCATCCAGGTGCTCGACGGCGTGCGTCAGGTATCGGTCTACCATCGTTTTCCGCTTTCCGAATTCCGGGCAGATCGTCATGACCTCGACATCCGGATCGGGAACAACCGGTTCTCCGAGAAGTGCTTATGGCTGGACCTTCCTGATTGGTCGGGCGAAGTCCGGTTCGGTGATTTTACGCGGCTGGAAACGTCATGGTTCTCGCCCGGGATCATGGGCTGGTATGCCTTCGTGCCCCGCATGCAATGTTATCACGGCGTGGTCAGTTTGCGGCACGAACTTTCCGGATCACTTGTCGGGCCGGAAAGAACGGTGTCCTTTGACGGAGGAAAGGGCTACATCGAAAAGGACTGGGGCTCGTCATTTCCCAAATGCTGGATCTGGTGTCACAGCAATCATTTCAGCGGGCCGGTCGATGCATCCCTGATGGCGTCCGTCGCCCATATCCCGTGGCTGGGCAGCTATTTTCCAGGCTTCATTACCGTACTGTGGCTGGATGGAAAGGAATACCGGTTCGCCACGTACAACGGTTCCCGGATCAAGGTACTTGTGGATGACGACAGGATCGAACTGGCCTTCCGGCGGAAGGCGGTCGAACTTCGCCTCACCGCGTTTCGCGGCCCGACAGCCGAGTTGCGGTCGCCGCTGACCGGCAGGATGACGGGCCGGGTCAATGAAAGCCTGCAGGCCGTCGTCGAGGCCACGCTGGTCGAGGGTGGACGGACGATCTGGCAGTCCTCCGGCACGCCCGCCGGCCTGGAGGTAGCCGGAGACACAGCCATCCTTGAGACGCAGGCGTGGCGACGTTAGGGTTCGGTGGGAGGTGCTACCTTTGCGCCTCATGATCCGGCCGGGAATGGTTGTCGCCTTGTTGCTGACGGTGTCGGCGATCCTTGCGCAGCAAGGCGGAAACCCCTTTGAACTGACGTACCGCAAGCCGGTGCCCCGGACCAACAAGACGTACAACACACCCAGGCAAGACTCCGCATCTATCCAGCCCGCCGTCATCGGTGCGGACACGTCCAGGACGGACAGTATTCCGGATCAAGCGGTCGCGGATACGCTGGCAGCCGATACGAGTTCGGGCTTGGGTACGACCGCCGACCTCCACCCCGCACCGGACACGATCGTGAATCCACTCGACAAGTCACCTGCAGGCCTTGAAGCGAGACCGGAAACACCGGTAAAATCCCTGCTCCGGCCGGCCCGGGGATTCCAGATCACCTTTCTCCTGTTTTCCCTGTTGCTGCTGATTTTTATCGTGAATGTCGAGCAGGGATACGTCCGGGACATGTGGCGGGTCATCGCCAACGAGAATTACAGCTCGCTGCAGCAACGCAACCAGCGGAGCACGATGCGCCAGATCCTGACCTTCCTGGGGTATCTGGTCTTCATCCTGCAGGCCGGTCTGTTCCTCTTTCATGTCATCGAGGTGATGGGCTGGCGGAGCCCGGTGATTCATTCGCTCTGGGCATCCACGCTCCTGGTCGCCGGCGTATATCTCTCCCGGCACATCGTCCTCCGCTATCTCCGCTGGCTGTTCAACCGGGAACGCCAGCTTACCCTTTTTTCGTTTGATATCACAGTATTCAACACCATGGTGGGCCTCGTCCTGCTGCCGCTCAATGTCCTGCTGCTATTTGGCCCGGACAGCCTTCATAAACCGCTGATATGGGTGGGATTATTGACTGCGGGATGTGCCTACCTGCTCCGGCAGGTGCGCTGGATGATCGCCTCCCGGGGTTGGTTCGCAGAAAGCCTACTCCTCTTTTTTGTTTATCTTTGCGCCGTCGAAATCCTCCCCTTGTGGGCGCTTTCGGCGATTTTCTGGTGAGCGATTGAGCCATTATAAGACACTCGAATGGGGACAAACACAGTAAAGGCGGGTACGAGTACCACACCTAAGCGCGTCGTGAAGACCATCCTGGTCTCTCAGCCCAAACCAGAACGATCACCCTACTATGACATCGAGAAAAAATACGGCATCCAGATCGACTGGCGTCCCTTCAACCACGTAGAGGCCGTCTCCGAAAAGGAGTTCCGCAAGTCGAAGATCCGGCCGGACGAGTTCCAGGCCATCGTGATGACGAGCAAGAACAGTATCGAGCACTTCTTCCGGATGTGCGATGAGATGCGGATCAAGGTGTCGCAGGACATGAAGTACTTCTGCACCTCCGAGACCGTCGCCCATTATCTCCAAAAATTCATCCAGTATCGCAAGCGCAAGGTCTTCGTCGGCGAGCGCTCGATCCAGGACCTCGCCGGGCCGATCCAGAAGCACAAGTCCACCACGCGCTTCCTCGTCCCGTGTTCCAACCTGGGCAAGGAGGATGTCATCGATTTCCTCAAGCAGAAGGACGTCAATTACGAGTCCGCGATCATGTACAAGACCGTGAGCAGCGACCTGTCCGACCTGCGGGACATTTTCTACGACGTGCTTGTGTTCTTCTCGCCGCAGGGCATCGAGTCCCTTTTCGAGAATTTCCCGGATTTCAAGCAGAACAACACCCGGATCGCCGTTTTCGGCAACATCACGGCCAAGGCGGCCGAGGAGCACGGCCTCCGGATCGACATCATGTGTCCCGCGCCCGGCATCACCTCGATGTCGATGGCCCTCGACAAGTATCTCGAGGAATCCAACAAGGGCGCCTGAACCCTCGCGGGCCCGTAATGGTTAACTAAAGCCATGGGCTTGATCTTCCCTCCGCGGCCGTCCTTCATTGAGTCGCTCCAGCAGCGATTGCTCGCCGGTCCGTTGCCGGGTCATGCCGCGCACCGGCGCATGGCGCATGCGGTGCGGCGCGCCGAGCCCCCGGTGGATGCTGCCGTAGCCCGGGAAGCAGGCGTCCTGATCACGTTTTACACGCCCGCGCCCGGCGACTGGCGGTTGATTTTCATCCGGCGTGCGGGCGGGCATGTGCGCGACAAGCATGCGGGCCAGGTGGCCTTTCCGGGCGGCAAGCGCGATACCGGGGATCCGGACCTCATGTACACTGCCCTGCGCGAGGCCGAGGAAGAGATCGCACTGGACCTCCGGCATGTCGATGTATTGGGCGCGCTGAGCCCGCTTTACATCACCGTCAGCAAGTTCATGGTCTATCCCTTCGTGGCGTATGCGGCCGACGTGCCGCCGCTCGTCCGGCAGGCCGAGGAGATCGAGGAGATCCTCGAGCTCCCGCTCGCGGCGTTCCTCGATCCGGCATCGCGGCAAACCACGCGCATTCGGCTGCAGGGCGGCATGATCCTCAACCATGTCCCGGCCTTTGTGGTCGGGGGGCACGTGATCTGGGGCGCAACGGCCATGATCCTCAGCGAGTTATTGGAATTAATGCCGCATCCGGAAGCCTGATCCCTCCCCATTTCCTTAATTTGCGCACCCCTTATGGATACGACGAGCCCGACCACCGCCTACCAACCCCGCCACCATATCCGCATCGTCACGGCCGCGTCCCTCTTTGACGGCCATGATGCGGCGATCAATATCATGCGCCGGATCATGCAGCGGTCGGGCGCGGAGATCATCCACCTCGGCCACAACCGGAGCGCCCGCGAGATCGTCGAGACGGCCATCCAGGAAGACGCGCAGGGCATCGCGGTGACCTCCTATCAGGGCGGCCACATGGAATACTTCAAGTACATCTATGACCTGCTGCGGGAA
>CAYMLN010000089.1:0-7647 GCA_964391045.1 uncultured Saprospiraceae bacterium | reverse complement strand
GCCCTGGCCCGTCGGACTCGTGTCCGCCGTGCAGGCCACCGTCACGTTGGACGGACAGGTGATCGCCGGGGGCGTATTGTCCTGCACGGTGATCGTCTGCGTGCAGATCACGCCGAAGATGCTGCTCGACCATGTCCGCGTGATCGTGTACTCGTCGGCACAGCCGCCGGCGGTCGTCATATCCGCATACGTGACAGTGCCGCAGCCATCGGTCATCGTCGGCATACCCAGGTTTGGGTTCGACGGCAGGGTCGAGTCGCTGCATTCGATCGTCACGTTGGCCGGCGGACACACGGGGTCGCAGCAGTTCATCGGCTCCATGAGCGTGAACGGATCGATGTCCACGTTACAATTGTTTGCGTCAAAGACCTCGAACGTGTAGGATCCTGCATCCAGCCCCATGGCCGTATAGGACATCATGTTCGTGTTGACCGGATAGCCCGGCTCCGTCACGCCGCCTTTCTTGAGCGTGATCGTAAACGGCGCCTCGCCGGCCGTGATGGTCAGCGTGGCGGTGCCCGCATTCAGGTCCTCACATGTCGGGTTCGATGTCGCCGTTACCGAAGCGACCACCTCGACCGCCGAAGCCGTGATCTCCCCGAAGAAGATCTCCGTCCGCGTACAGCCCGTCCCCGGCAGCGTCACCTCCACCTCGATCCGGTATTCCCCGACGCCCAGGCCGCTGATCACCAGCGGGGTCGTAAACTCGTTCGAGCCCGAACCGAGCAGCGTGTTCGTTGCATCGTCATAATATTCATAGTTGTAGGGCAGCAATTCGATCGGAAGCGTGATCTGAATGGCGCCGTCCTCCGCACCCGGGCAGATGTCCTGGGCGATGACTTCGCTGTCAAACGGACAAAGCTGGCTCACGAAGATGGCAAAGCCCTGGGCCAGGTCGGCGAAACTGCCTGTAGCATAGTCCGCAGTCGTGACATCGTTTACCATGGCTTGGTAAGCTACCGTCCCGCTGATCTCCTGGATCGGCGCGATCTCGATGTTCCCTACCCCGGCGACAAACATGTGCGCGCCTTCGCATTTCAGCTTGTTGGCCACCTTGGCCGCGTTCTCATATTCCGCGGGTTCCGGTGAGCCCGTGCCTCCGCACCGGGTGCCTGTGTTGCCGAAGTTGGCCGGCGGCGGGTTGGTCAGGTAGACCTCCGTCGGCACACCGTCCGTGAAGAAGAGGATCAGGTTGGGCGTCGACGGCAAGGCATCCACGGCCAGCAGCGCGGCTTGCCAGTGCGTGAAGCTGCCCGGGTTGTAGTCCGCATTGTTCACCAGGAGCGGGTTGTTCACGTTGGCGAAGTAATCCTGGATCGCCTGGACCAGGTTGTTATCCACCGGCTGGTACCCGTTGAGCACGTACCGCGCCCCGGAGCTGAATTCCACAATGGCCAGTTCGGCGCCGGTGCAGGAAAGCGCATTGACGAAGTTCAGCACCCCGGCCTCCACGTCGCCTTCGAAGCCCTGGACCGATCCCGATTCATCCAGGATCAGCGCGATCCGCAGGTCGGCGCAGGAGGCGGCGACCGTCGGGTTGGGCGCCGTGGGTTCCGTACATGTCGTGCAACTTGTGCAATAGGTCGGTGTGCTGTAGTTCTGGCAGTCTTGCGTCCAGGTCGTGAATGTCAGCGTCTCGCAATCCATCGCCTCGCCAAAGCTGTTCTTCGGCACGATCCGCCAATAGTACACCGTGTTCACCACCAGTGCCCCCGGATCGTAGGTCGTCCCCGCCTGGTTGGTCGACACCAGCGGCGGCGTCATCGACGTGCCGAAATAGACGTCGTAGCCCGTCGCATCCGGAACGGCATCCCACGACAGGTCCGCTTACGTCGGGACGCTCATCTGCATGTCAAACGGGGAATAGCACCCGGCGCATCCCGGCGTTCCGTCACTGGTCGTAAAGGACCATACCGCACAGCCCATCGCATCGCCATATGCATTCGCCGGCACGATCTGCCAGTAATACGTCGTATTCGGCAACAACGTGCCCGGGTCATATGTCGTCCCCGCCTGGTTATTCGATACCAGCGGCGGCGTCATCGACGTACCGAAGTAAACGTCATACGTCGATGCGCAGTCCGCGCTGTTCCAAACCAGGTCCGAGCTGATGGGCGCACCCGTCTGCCCGATGGCGGGCGATACCGGCGTCGTGCAATCCGGCGCCTCCGGCGGACAGCCGCGCAGCGCGATCAGGATCGCGCCGCTCTCGTCCGTTCCGCTTTGTGTCGCCGTCCCGTTCCCGGTCACGCCTGTGGTGGCCTTGATCGCCCAGGCACCGGCTACCTGGCTCTGATTCGCAGTAGGCGTATTCGCATCAAACAACTCCGTCAGGGCACCCGGCGAGGTCGTCGTCCAGCTATTGTCTGTCACCGTATTGTTATCCGAGATCGCGGCCAGCATGATGATCGCCGTGTTTGGCGAGGTGGTCGTGATCGAGTTTGCCGTGATGGTGGTCGAGTTCGTGACGTTGAGCGTTCCCGGCGCCACGTCAAACGGCATGGAGGCGTCAACCCCCGTAAAGGCCACGATTGCCCCCACGGCGCCGTCCGTATCGTCGTCCAGATCAAACAGATAGTTTGTCGCGGTCAGGTCCGAGGCCACGGCTACCTTGTAGAAGACGGCGCCGCGCCATTCATCATCGCCCCCGTCTATGTCCAGGCTGACATCCTGGATCAGCGTCCAGCCCGTCGAGGTCGGAGCCACATCCAGGTCGATATTATTGCTGGTCTCATTATAGGAGATCGTCGCCAGCATGACATCCCCCACCTGCAGGCCTGCAGGTTTGTTGATCGTCACCGTGTTCGTGCCGGTCGCCGTCTGTGACGTGCCGACCTGCGTGATCTGGGCCAGGGCCCGGGGGCCGGTAGCCAGGCATGCGAAGAGCACCAGTAAGGCGCTCCGGAGCGCCGGGCCGAAAGACGGCATGGCCGCATAGTTGTAATTGTGTACCATAAGCTTGTTGGGATGAGCGTTCAGGGATGATGGAAGGCCGGGTCGTGATGACCCGCCGGCCGGACGGGCAGATTCGCCGTCAGGCGCTAAAGGGATACTTGACTGTTGATTCGTGACCGGGGGAAGGATCCGTACCGAATGGATGGCACGGTAATTGCGTTTGCGCAATTGCGGCTGGGTGAGCATATTAATTGGTTTCTATTAGTTCAATTCCAGGCGTAAGGGTTATCCCGCATGGGGGGATCGGTGATAACCCGCATAAAGGTAAATACTTAATCGGAAACGCAACTCTTTCCATTACACCTCCGTGTATGCGTATGCCGTTCTATATATGCAGGTTGCATATATTATTTTTCATCAGGTTTGAAAATCCCGCACGTCAGTGCATGAATGCCGCCTCCGGCAACCCATGCCGGTTACAGGTCGGGCGACCTCATTTTTTCTCCAGGAGCAGGCGATAATCGTCCACCCGGTCGTTGGGTACGGCCATCGAGAGGTGATAATACACGAGATGCCAGGCCCCATCCGACTTGCGCAGTATACCGGTACTGCGGCAGGGCCCCATCCAGGTATCCAACAGTTCGTCGATCCACGCGATCGCGCCGTCCGGACCGAACGTGACATTCCGCGAAACCGGCTTGAAGTCCCACGCGGATTCACGGGCAAAGTACTTTTCCGACCAGGTGCGCAATTCATCCCGCGACCATCGCTCGGTCGGATCGGTCCCGATATACACGGCATCCGCCGTCATGAAACCGAAGAATGCCGCCTCGTCCGCCACGGCGGCGGCATGGTGCCACGCATCCATCAGGGAGTCGATCGCCATCCGCTCCGCCGCCTGGTCGACGCAATCGCCCTTCCGGCGCGTATCGGTCAGCGCCGTGATCTTCCACTTGCCCTGTACCTGGATGAGCTCGAAACTGTTGACCCCGCAGTGCGAGAATTTTTCATCCACATAAAACTGGTACGGCGTCCATACCGATGCGATCCCGTCATCCACCAGGCAATGCCAGGCCGTCAGCCGTTCGTCGATCTTCTCCTCCCCGATCAGGGACACGCCCCGGATAAAATCCGACACGGCCTCGCCCTTCGCCCGCGGATTCCCCTTCGAGTCATGGCTAAAGGTGAAGAGGATCGCCGCCGGCGTGAAGCACGCACGCAACGCCGCCGTGTCCCGCGCATACATCGCGGCAAACATCCGGTCGACCGCGGCGCGGATCTCCGCTTCCTGGGCGGAGAGGTTGAGCCCGATCAGGATGACCAGGGCCGACATCAATGTCCTCTTCATGCAGGTCATATTGACCCGTAAGATATGGACTCCGGGTTGATAGGGTCGCGCACCCATTAATACGTTTAGAGGTTAGGGTTTAGAGGTTAGGGGTTAGAGGTTAGAGGTTAGGGTTTAGAGGTTAGGGTTTAGAGGTTAGGGTTTAGAGGTTAGAGGCTGGTGTGAAATTGTAAACGTAAAGCGTATAGCGTGAAGGATTAACTCGTGAGTCCTAAACGCTAACCTCTAACCCCTACACACTTAAACACTTAACCACTTAAACACTTACACACTTACACGTTGCTCAGCTGCGGCAAAACGTCCACCACCTGCTGGATCCGTGCCTGCGGCACCATCACCTGGTGATGCACGGCCACCGGCCACGGATCGTCCATCGGCATGCCGGTATAGGCCTCGAGCGCGCTTTTGGAATAGCCGCTGATCGCCTCGAGCTCATCCCATATCGTATCCGGCCAGTCGATGGTCGCCGATTGGTAATACTGCGCGTAGGCCTCGGCCATCACGTGCAGTGCGATGTTGTAGTGGCCGGGCACCGCATGCCCCTTGATCAGGTGCGGCAGGGAAAAGATCATGGTGCCGTCGTCGGTCTCGAGCTCGAAGATGTGCACATCGTCCGGACGGGCCGGTGTCAGGAAGGGATGATGGTAGAAGACGATGCGGTCGAGGCCCTTGAACAGGAACTGCTCCTGGTGCAACGTGAGCAGCACCGCGTACCATGCCAGGATAAACCTTGCCTCTTCCGGCGGCTGTGGGTCGCTCATGGGGATGACCTCCCGCGGCGCCAGCCAGCGCACCATGCGATCCTCCGCCATCATCCGTGCGTTGAGGTCCAACGCGGCAAAGTGGCGGGAGGTGTGCGTGAGCATGTCGCGGACCGGCGCATCGAGCTGCTGGGGTACGCCCCGCATCATGAGGTGGTCGATCTGGTACTGGAAGACCCAGGCGCTGGTCATGGTGATCAGTCCCGCCCCGAGCAGGTAGAGGAAGTCGTCCCGCTCCTGCAGGAAGGTGAAATAGGCGCCGGCCGCGATCATGAGGCCGGCCAGGACCATGATACGCCGGGCCATCCGCTGGGTAATTTTGAACCCAAGGATACCGATTTCATCAATAAAGTGTTTACTTTTGCTGCCCCGATCCGGAAAGCCGCCGATCGGACATCCCGGTACCTTAGCTCAGATGGTAGAGCAACGGACTGAAAATCCGTGTGTCCCCAGTTCGATTCTGGGAGGTACCACCCCGATAAAATGCCCGGTCTCCCGACCGGGCATTTTCATTTGGACGATCCATTGCACGCTGCTTCGTCGTCGCCTTATGCCGAAAACGTGCAGAAGGACGGCCGCCAACGCAAAATATCCCTTGGCGTTCTGCCCGCCATGCCTTACATTTACGAGTGAATTTGTGCCGTAAAGACGACCGATTCACATATTCGGTTCAATACCACTGACATCCTCATTCAAATCAATGCTCATATGAAGAAATTCCTGCCGCTCACCTTCCTTGTCGCGAGTTTCCTCTTCCTGTTTTCCGGCACCGCGGACGCCCAATTGGTTCCCGGGGTGACGTACAATTCAACCGGAAAAGTGGATTGCAAGCGCGAAGGCACCAACGAACAATTCACCTGCGACTACGGCATCGTCAAGTCCGGTACGGACCAGGCCGAAATCCACATCCTCTCCCCGACGGGACACATCCGCAAGTTCAAGTATGCCGCGGGGACTGTCGGTTTCCCCGAAGAGTCGGAAGCCACGCTCGATACCAGGAAAATCGGCGACACCTGGACGGTGACGCTCAACAAGCGCGAAACCTACACGATCCCGAATGCCGTGTTCATCGGAGGCTAAGGGATTACTTTACCCACCAAGAATCCAAGGAAAGGCGCGCGATCATTCGCGTGCCTTTTTTATTGCACGGGATTGCGGGGCTGCGGGTTTACCTCAGCCCATGGTAATACGTGGGGCTGCGGGTTTACCTCAGCCCATGGTAATACGTGGAGCTGTGGTTGTACCTCAGCCCATGATAATACGTGGGGCTGTGGTTTTACCTCAGCCCATGATGGAGGGCGTAGCCCGAACATCAATGTATCAGCGTAATCGTGCCTCGGCTCCGCCTCGTCACATGGGTCTCCTTCGCCTTTGGCTACGGCGACCAAAGTCTCCTTCGCCCTTGGCTATGACGATCAAGGTCTCCTTCGCCCTTGGCTATGACGACCAGGGTCGCCTACGCCGAAGGCTACGGCGACCAAGGACTCCTTCGCCCTTGGCTACGGCGACCAAGGAAGGTGCAACCATCGACCCACATTCTCCCCCTGTTGGAAATTAGAAGCGTGCGCGCAGCCGCTCCGCCAGCGCTGCAACCTCGCTGTCGGCAAATACCGGACGCGGATTCGTAAACGACAGGTCGCTGATCGCGTTCATCGGCACGAGATGGATGTGCGCGTGCGGGACTTCCAGCCCGGCGACCATCACGCCGATTCGCAGGCAGGGCACCTCGTCCCGCAGGACGCTGGCAACCTTCTTGGCAAAGAGGTGCAGGTGCGCCAGGTCGGCGTCTTCCATGTCGAAGATATAGTCGGTCTCCCGCTTGGGGATCACGAGCGTATGGCCCCAGACGATGGGCCGGATGTCGAGGAAGGCCAGGCACCGGTCGTCCTCCGCCACCTTGTGGCAGGGGATCTCGCCGGCGACGATGCGCGAAAAGATGGATGCCATGGCCTAGAAGAAGATGTCCATGACTTCAAACTGCATCTCACCGGCCGGGGTCCTGACCACGGCCACTTCGCCCTTTTGCTTGCCCAGCAGGCCGGTGCCCATCGGGCTGCCGACCGAGATCTTGCCCGCCTTGAGGTCCGCCTCGGTTTCCGACACCAATTGGTAGGTCACCACGGCCTTGTTCTTCATGTTGCGGATCTTCACCTTGGACAGGACGGTCACCTTCGAGATGTCGAGCTGGGACTCGTCGATCACCCGGGCCGCCGACATGACTTTCTCCATCTCCGCGATCTTGAGTTCGAGCATGCCCTGCGCCTCCTTGGCGGCGTCGTACTCGGCATTCTCCGAGAGGTCGCCCTTGTCGCGGGCTTCCGCAATCGCGCGGGCAGCATCCATCCGGCCTGTGGTGCGCAGCTCCTCCAGCTCGTCCTTGAGCCGGTTGTACCCCTCACGGGTCATGTACTGGATCTCACTCATGATCAAAATGTTGTTTGTGTTCGCCTGTGCCGGAACAACGCCGGACAGGCCGTGAAAGAGAAAATTCAGGAAGTCTTGGTTCGGGACTATGTGAAAAAACGTCCCCGCCGGTGAGCGGGAACGTTTTTCAGATCGGGGCAAAGATAGGGTGTATCCCGCCCGATGTCAAGTCATTTACATTTTGTACCGGAGACTGAAGGTATGGCTGCCGTTGAACGG
>CAYMLN010000088.1:0-7649 GCA_964391045.1 uncultured Saprospiraceae bacterium | reverse complement strand
CGATGAGATCAACCGCACGCCGCCCAAGACCCAGGCCGCCCTGCTCGAGGCGATGCAGGAACGCTCCGTGACCGTCAGCGGGGAACGCCATCCGCTGCCCGCGCCGTTCTTCGTCCTCGCCACGCAAAACCCGATCGAACAGGAGGGCACCTATCCGCTGCCCGAAGCCCAGCTCGACCGCTTCATGTTCAATATCCCCCTCGACTATCCGTCGTACGAGGAAGAGATCAGCGTCGTGAAGAGCACGACCACGGACAATGTCACATCGCTACGGCATATCCTCAACGCGGAGGATATCATGACCTTCCAGCATCTCGTGCGCCGCATCCCGGTAGCCGACAACGTCCTCGAGTACGCCGTCTCGCTCGTATCGAAAACACGGCCGGGAACGACGCGCGCCACGCCGGAGGTCAACCAATACATTTCCTGGGGCGCGGGCCCGCGCGCGTCGCAGTACCTCGTGCTGGGCGCCAAGTGCCATGCCGCGATCAACGGCAAGTACTCCCCGGACATCGCCGACGTCCGGGCTATCGCCAAGTACGTCCTGCGTCACCGGATCGTGCGCAACTACAAGGCCGAGGCGGAAGGGATCAATGAGGAGCGGGTGATCGAAGGCCTGCTCTGATCGCGGGTTTTTAGCGATCTTTAGGGCAAAGCTGCCCCCGATGAGAAAGTTGCGCAACAAAGTGGCCTTGTGGGTAGGGCTCTTCCTGCTGGCCCTCGTCCTCATCTCGTTATTCCTGCCCAAGGAGTTTACCGTCAGCCGCGACATCACGGTGCACGCCCCGATGTACCGGGTGTATGACCAGGTTAACGACCTGCGCAACTGGGAACGCTGGTCGCCCTGGAAACGCAAGGATCCCGCGATGGTCATGACGTTCAGCAATCCGCCGGTGGGCGAGAAGGCGTTTTACAAGTGGGAGTCGACCAATGACCGCATCGGGCACGGCACCCTGACGCTCGCACGCGTCGTACCTGACCAGGAGATCGTGACCTCGATCGATTTCGGCGGCCGCAGCGTGGAGACGTCGACCTTTCGATTTGCGCATGAAAACGGCAATATCCGGCTGACGTGGAGCATGACGGCAAGGGTCGGCTTATGGCCGTGGAACAAATACTTCGGGCTCGCCCTCAAGTCCGAGCTCCGGAAACAATTTGACGAAGGCCTGCGGGCGATCAAGTTCTACGCGGAGAAGAGCTGAACCCCGGCAGGCGTTCCGGTCAGGCGCGCTCCATTAGTCATGCAGGTGTGTAAATGCATGGGCTGGCGCCTGCGGCTTTCGTATATTCGGGAAGCCGGAGGCATTCGAGGCCTCGGCCATTCACTCACTTGTAAATCACACCACCGTATGCCTCCTGTCAATTGGCTCTCCCTGTTGCTCGCCGCCCTCGTTCCCACGATCGTCGGCTTTGTCTGGTATCACCCGAAGGTCTTCGGGGCCGGATGGATGAAGACGGTCGGCCTCACGCCCGACGATGCGAAGAAGGTCAACATGGGCGTCCTCTTTGGCGTCTCGATCGTCCTCGCGTTCCTGCTCTCGTTCTTCCTCTTGTTCAACGTCGACGGTCCCGGCCAGGAAGGGGCGTATGACAGCTTCGGCCACGGCGCGTTCCATGGGGCCGCCATCGGGCTCATGGTGGCCACGCCGGTCATGGTGACCAACGCCCTCTATGAGCAGCGCAGCCTGCGCTACATGTTGTACAATGTCGGGTTTTGGGTCGTGTCGCTCATGCTCATGGGCGGTGTGCTCGACCTCATGAATCACCTGCCCAACGACATGCCGGCTCACTGAGTTTCCGCCGGGCGAACCGAAGCGGATGACGATGTCATCAGCATGCCCGGACGGCTTTTGGTAAACCGCGTCCCATTGAAGGTGATCTTGCCGCGCAAGGCCTCGCGTTCGACCTGGGGCCGGGCATTGAAGTCTGCGCATTCGGCGGAGCAGCAGCCCGCGTATTTCTCGCGGCAGGCGTCGCATTGGATGAAGAGCAGGTGGCAGTCGTCGTTTGCGCAGTTGACATGATGGTCGCACGGCGCCCCGCACTGGTGGCACGTGGCGATAACGTCGGGCGAGATGCGCTCGCCCAGCCGTTCGTCGAAGACGAAGTTCTTCCCGATGAACATATTGACCAGCCCCAGGCGGTCCACCTGGCGCTTATATTCGATGATCCCTCCGTCGAGCTGGTAGACGTTGCGGAAGCCATTGTGCTTGAGATAAGCCGAGGCCTTCTCGCACCGGATGCCCCCGGTGCAGTACATCACGACATGGCGGTCCTTCTTGTCCCGGAGCATGTCGATGACCATCGGCAGGCCCTCGCGAAAGGTCTCCATGGGCGGCAGGATGGCATTTTGGAAGTGGCCGACCTCGCTTTCATAGTGGTTGCGCATGTCCACCACGATCGTGTCCGGATCAGCGGTCAGGGCGTTGAAGGCTTCCGCGGAGAGGTGCGTGCCGCGGTCGGTCACGTCGAAGCGCTCGTCGTCCAGGCCGTCGGCGACGATCTTGTCCCGCACCTTGACGGTGAGCTTGAAGAATGACTTCCCGTTGTCGTCCACCGCGATGTTGAGCCGGACACCACGCAGGAAAGGGATGGTGTCCAGGTAGGCGCGCAACCCATCAAGGCCTTCCGTGGGGACCGAGAGCTGGGCATTCACGCCTTCCCGCGCCACGTAAATGCGGCCGAACACCCCGAGCCGGCTGAGGCCGGCGAAGAACGCGTCCCTGAACTGGACGGGATCCTGGAGCCGGGCATACGCGTAAAAGGACAGGGTCGTGCGGGAATGCCGGTCGGCCAGGAGGCGCTGGCGAAGCTCCCGGCGGTTGACGCGGTTGTGCAAGGAAAGGCCCATCGTAAAAAATCTAATGGGGCAAAGATAAGAGAAGGGGAAAGCTGCCTGCCCGGAATGTTAAAGTCCTCGGTTTCCTGCGGTTATTGCGGTGGGTTTCGGTACATTACGAGTGGGTTGTTGGAATTCTGCCAACCTGAAACCATTCACTCACCAATTAACCCAATTATCATGCAAAGGCTTTTCATGCTGCTGATCCTGGCAGCGCTTCTACCCACCATTGCCGTTGCGCAATCCCCCACCGTCACCGCCAAGTGGACCGCCGAACAGCGGCTCGTCTTGTCGGAAATGCCATCCGCGGGCCAAACCGTCGAGATGGCTACCCCTGCCAACCGGCTTGACAAGCCGGCCGAACTGAAAGACGTCTGCGCCCGGATGTCGAATACTTTGGCCACCTGGACACCGTCAGATGACGGAAAGCAGATATTCATCCGAATCAACGTTGCCGCCTATCCGGAATGGGACAAGGAAACCTGGCAGCGCCACCTCAACCGCGCTGCGGGCGCCTACTTCATGAATTGATCGTATCCCTGGATCCCTGTTACAGCAGGGTTCCCGAGTGGTTCGCGTGACGCAAGTCGCAAGCGAATCAGGGATTCATTCATGCAATTGATGACGGGATGACCCGGCAGAGCCGGTGTTGTCTGAAGCTCACTCATCTCAAACCACACTTAAAATGAAAACCAAGATTTCCCTTTCCCTCTTGCCATGCCTGGGCCTGCTGTGCGTCCAGGTTTTCGGGCAACTCACGGTTACGCCAAACCAAACCGCTGCCACGTTGGCCGCTCAACTCGTCGGGCCCGGCGTGACTGTGTCGAACCCGGTGTTAAATTGTCCAGGCGTTGCTAACGGTCTTTTTTCAGGTGGCAACTCAGCAAATGTTGGCATCAACGCCGGGGTCATGTTGACCTCAGGAAGCGTTGCCGGCGTACCGGGGGTCAACAATCAAGATAATTATGGCGTGGACAATGGCGCGCCGGGCGATGCTGACCTCAATCCGTTAAGCGGATTTCCCACAGGTGATCGGTGTGTCCTGGAGTTTGACTTTGAGGCTATCGCCAACAAGGTATCCATTCGGTATGTGTTTGGTTCGGATGAATACCTTGAATGGGTCGATGATCCATACAATGATGTATTCGCCTTCATGGTCTCGGGTCCGAATCCTTCAGGAGGCACCTACAATAAGGTGAATATTGCCACGGTCCCCGCTTCGAATACGCCGGTTACCATCAACACGATCAATCATCTCGTGAATACCGCCTATTTCATTGACAATCCGGAAGGCCCCACCACCTTGATCGAGTATGACGGTTACACCGTTGTCCTGACCGCCACCATCGACATCGTGCCCTGCGAGATATATCATTTCAAGCTCGCCATAGCGGATGCCACGGATCGTCTTTGGGACTCGGGCGTATTCCTTGAAGAAGCCAGTTTTGAAGCCACCATCATCTGCCGCGACTACACCCTGACACTCGGCGAGGACGGCACCGGGAGCATCACGGCCGAGGATCTCCTGGCCTCTGACCTGAGTGCCTGCAATTTCAGTTATGAACTCTCGCAGTCGGACTTCGTATGCAGCGATGAAGGGGAAAATCTTGTCACCGTCACGGCCACGGACCCCGATGGCAATGAACTGACCTGCGATGCAACCGTCACCGTGGTGGTACCCCCGGGTATCATTGATGTTGATCTTGGCGCGGCCTGCCGCACGGTCTACTACGGTTACGCGCCCGCAGCTTGTACGGATATCACGGCTTCCGCCAGCGGCGGTACCCCGCCGTACACGTATGCATGGAGCAATGGCGGAGCTACGGCGACAATCAACGTATGTCCCGATGAAACGACATCCTACTCCGTGACCGTCACGGATGCCAATGGTTGTGTCGGTGAAGCCGGGGCGGTGGCGGTGCGGGTCGTTGACGTGCATTGTGGTAACGGGGGCAACAAGGTCGCCCTGTGCCATATTCCTCCCGGCAATCCGGCCAATCCGCAGTCGATCTGCGTCGCAGCCAGCGCCGTTCCTGCGCATCTTGCCCATGGCGATTTCCTGGGGGATTGCAGCGGATCGGCTGATCCCTGTTCGGAGGCATACGCCGGGAATTCATCGATCCATCGACCGGATGCCGTTGACGTAGAGCCCCTGCTCTGGCCGAATCCCGGACAAGATCGTCTCGTCATCAGTTTGCCGGAAGCCCTCGAATCCCCTGCCCATGTCCAGCTCGTCGGCAGGACTGGCGAAGTCGTGCGGACGATGATCGTTCCCGCCGGTACGATTTCCGGGGAATTCACCGATCTGGTCACACTGGCCGGTGGCGCCTATACCATCCGGATAACCGGTGGTGACGGCCAGATGTGGATCCTGAAATGGATGAAGCTCGACTGATCTGAACGAATCCGGCAGAATTCCCTCAGATTCCTTGGGGCCGTCTCAAAAGAATGCCCCACCAAACCCTTGACACACTATCCTGCACTATCCACGATCACACTAGGGCTGCGTTTGCCAAATTGATTTTCCCGTCAGGGCGATTTACAGGGGGGCTAGAGGGAATTGGGGCGAAAAAGCCTCCTTTGAGAGGCTTAGGCGGTCCATTTTCTGAAGTTTTGGGCAAGCGCGAGCAGACCGATCTCCACTTCGGCCTTCATGATGGTCCGCAACCGAAATCTTCGGAAGTTATGATTCTGCTTGATGTTGCCAAAAGTCGATTCAACATCTACGCCTCGCTTCTTTCGGTGTCGAATTCCCTTCTCGGAGCGAAGTAATGCACTTGCCTTCTGGCGACGCCGGCGAAGGTCGGGATCGATATCTACAGTCCGTGAGCTGCCTGTCGTCAGACATTGTTCTCGCAGGGGGCAATCTGCGCATCCCGTACCCTGGAAATTGAGAACAGTTCTCTCAAAACCTGTTGTCGTCTTAACCTTTTCCGTTTTAACGAGAGTCATTGAAAGTCCTGCCGGACAGGTCGCAGCCCGACTTTCCTGGTCAAATCCAAACTGCTCGGCGGTAAAGACAGAAGGGGCCTTCTTTGATTTCTTTTGTTCGTTGTCGAAATTATTGTACTTCACGTACCCCTCAATATTTGACTCTTCGAGGTACGCATAGTTTTCGCTGGATCCATAGCCGGCATCAGCCACTACTTCTGCCGGCAAGGTGTTATACATTTCGACAAACTGGGCCAGATGGGGCTTCATGGTTGTCATGTCACCCGCGTTCTGATGCAGCGAATAGTTCAGGATAAATTGATCTTGCGTGCTGATTTGAAGATTATACGCTGGCTTGAGCTGGCCTTTGCCCAGGTGGTCATCCTTCATGCGCATAAACGTCGCATCCGGATCCGTCTTTGCATAACTATTCCGACCCGCAAGAACCTTTTCTTGCTCGTCATACTTGTCCAATCGCTCGGGCCATTTCTTCTTGGCATTGTTAAGCTTCTGCCGCATCGCCTTCGGCACATCCTTTCCCGCCAGGGCCTGATCAATTTGTCCGACAACCTGTTCGACCTTCTCTCGCGTAACAGGCTCAAAAGTCACCTCTGTTTGGTCCTTCATCTCTTCGGCAGCCACCTGTTGTGCGAACTTCCACAACTCGTCTAGCTGGTCCTTGATGCGATCCTTTTGCTTTTTTACCGCTTTGCCCCAGACAAATGTGTACCGATTTGCGGCAGACTCCATCTTCGTGCCATCCACAAATACGGCTTCCTTGAGGGTTACCAGCTTTTCGTCAATCAACATCAATACGATCTGGCTGAAGATCTCCTTAAGAATCCCGGCCAGCTTCTCCCCGCGGAATCGGTTAATCGTGTGATGATCCGGAGTCATCATCCCGGTCAACCACATGAAATGGATGTTCTGACGAACCTGCTCCTCAAGCTTGCGGCTTGAATACGTGTTCGTCAGGTAGCCGTATACCAGAATCTTGAGCAGCAGACGAGGGTGATAAGCGGATGTGCCACCCCCCTTATACTTCCGATGGATTGATTTGATGTCGATGGTGTCAATCACCCGGCTGACCACCCGGACGGGATGGTTCTCGGCAATCATCTCATCCAGGCTACTCGGAAAAAGTACTGTCTGGTTCTGGTGATAGGGCTTGAAAACAACAGCATTGAATCGTTTCGCTCCCATGCTTTAATATAAGCAAAACCCCTAATACGACCAAGACCTAAGAGGGAAAAATGAAAACTCTTTTGAGACGGCCCCTTTTTATTTGGGGCTCGTGTGGAATTATTTCGGCAGGGCCATGGGTTTAATTCATTTGCATTGGACCATATTTGTAATTCTAAACTCGTTTCCAGCCATGCCTAAATCAATGATCCTGGCGATTGCGGCCCTTCTGCTCCCGCTTTTCGGTTTGGCCCAGGCCAAACCCACCGCCCAATGGACCAAGGAGCGCCGCCTCCTCCTGTCCGACCTGCCGGCAGGGGCACGGGAGGTTGTCCTGGCCTTTCCGGCCAGCCAGCCGCATCCCGGCATGGAACTGGTCAAGGTTTGCCAGCAAATGTCGAATGAGATGGCGACCTGGACGCCCGCCCAGGACGGGAAAACCGTCACGATCACCCTTTCCCGCGAGATGTTCCCGGATTGGAGCAAGGAGGATTGGGAGCTCTTCCTGACCCGGATGGCCGGCGCCTACCTCTTTCCTGGCTGAGCCATCCTTCCTTGACCAGGCTATTGCCTGAGCATTTGTCGCTTTGGGGTGTCCGGATGGCCCATGGAGGGCTCTTTTCATGCTTGACGGCCGGTCACGGCAGTAGCGGGCCATTAACCGGATAGGCGGGCTCGGTATTAATCCGCTGATTAT
>CAYMLN010000087.1:0-7689 GCA_964391045.1 uncultured Saprospiraceae bacterium | reverse complement strand
CGCAGGTCAACATGACCGAATCGGCCTTCAGCCATTTCTTCCAGAAATATGCCTTCGGCAATTTCACCCAATTCCTCGTCGACCTCCGCATCGGCAACGCCTGCAAGTTGCTCCTCGACACGGACTACACTGTCGCGCAGATCAGCGCGCAATCGGGCTTCAACAACCTGGCCAACTTCAACCGGCTGTTCAAGAAATACCGGTCGTGCACCCCGGTCGAGTACCGCCGAAAATACCTCGAGAAGAATTCCTTCGACTGGACCCGCCAGGTCACGCCGTGGCAGTTTATCCCGCCCAAGACGGACCCGGCGAACGCCATGGCCCACCCTGCCGCCTACTCTACGCGGCTCGTCCACCTCTGACCGCCTTCGTACGCACAACGGTCCCGCCCGGCAACGTACCCCATCGCGTGAACGATAACGCGAGGAAAGCTGCGCGGAGGTGCCGGGCGACGAGGAGGCAGGCTCGGTCGGTCGTCATGCGCGCCCTTATTTCGGACATATTTATCCTAATTAAATCGATGTGCTATTTTTACCCCCGAAAATTCCGGCCGCCGGGCTGACCAAACTCACCGCACCCGGTGACGGCCATCACCCCGGAAGCCGGCGGATTTCCCGACCATTGCCCCGTCTCCGGCTGGCTGGCCGGGATCACGGTACAACGCCACGACACATGAAAGACAAACCCGCACCGATCAAGCACTCCTGGGCCGAGCCCTACAAGATCAAGATGGTCGAGCTGCTCCAGATGACCACCCCCGCCCAGCGGCGGAAAGCCATCGAGGCCGCCGGCTACAACACCTTCCTCCTCAAGTCCGAGGATGTCTATATCGACCTGCTCACCGACAGCGGCACGAATGCCATGAGCGACCGCCAGTGGGCCGGCATGATGCGGGGCGACGAGGCCTATGCCGGCAGCGCCAACTTCTACCGCCTGGAGAAAACCGTGCGTGACGTCTATGGCTACAAATTCCTCGTCCCCACCCACCAGGGCCGCGGCGCGGAGAACATCCTGTCGAAGATCATGATCAAGAAGGGCGACGTCGTGCCGGGTAACATGTACTTCACCACCACGCGGCTCCACCAGGAACTCGCGGGGGCAACGTTCCACGACGTCATCATCGACGAGGCCCACGACCCGACCAACCACCATCCCTTCAAGGGCAATGTCGATCTCGACAAGCTCGACGCCCTCGTCAAGAAACACGGCGCCCAGAAGATCCCGTACCTCTGCGTGGCCGTCACGGTCAACATGGCCGGCGGCCAGCCGGTATCCTTGGAAAACCTGAAGGCCGTGCGCGCGTATACGAAGAAGCACGGCATCAAGGTCATCCTCGACATGACGCGCATCGCGGAGAACGCCTATTTCATCCAACAGCGCGAGCCGGGCTACAAACGCAAGTCGATCAAGTCGATTGTCCGCGAGATCTGCGACCAGACCGACGGCGCGACCTTCAGCGCCAAGAAGGACGCCCTCGTCAACATTGGCGGGTTCCTCGCCCTGAATGACCCGAAGGCCTATGAGGAGGCGAGCAACCTCGTCGTCGTGTACGAGGGCCTGCACACCTATGGCGGCATGGCCGGACGCGACATGGAAGCCGTGGCGATCGGCATCGAAGAATCCGTCTCCGACGACCACATGAAGGCGCGCATCGGCCAGGTCATCTACCTCGGCGAGCAGCTGATCAAGTTCGGCGTGCCCATCACGGAGCCCATCGGCGGCCACGGGATCTTCATCGACGCGAAACGGTTCCTCCCCCACCTCACCCAGGACCAGTTTCCCGCACAGGCCCTCGCGGCCGCCCTCTATGTCGACAGCGGCGTCCGGGCCATGGAGCGCGGCATCGTCTCCGCCGGCCGCAACCAGAAGACAGGGAAGCATCACTACCCGAAGCTGGAACTCGTGCGGCTCACGATCCCGCGGCGCGTCTACACGCAGGCGCACATGGACGTGGTCGCGGAATCCGTGGAAAACGTATTCGTCCAGCGCGACAAGATCAAGGGCCTGAAGATGGTCTTCGAACCGAAATACCTGCGATTCTTCCAGGCGCGCTTCCAGCCGCTCAAGTAACCCTGTTCCCCGGGCTTTACGAATAAAAGCCTGCAGGCGCTCAATCAAAACGCCAACTACGCAACGGCACAAGGATCCGGGTGTCGCCGGACGGACTTTTAACCCGTCAACAACCGTCCGGCATGAAAAAATGGATCCTTACGCTCGCCGCCCTCTGGACGGTGTTATTCCTTCGCGGCGTCAACGCGCAGGTCAGCATCAACCCGGCGGGGACGCCGCCCGATCCCTCCGCCATGTTCGATGTGAGCAGCACGTCGAAGGGGATCCTCATTCCGCGGGTCACGACGGCGCAGCGCATCGCCATTGCCTCGCCGGCCAATGGATTATTGGTCTATGATACCACGACAGCCGGCTTCTGGTACTTTTCCGAGAGCGGTTGGACCCCCATCCCCGGCGGAATTCCCAGGTTCATGGCGGATGCCGATGGCGACACGGAGATCCATGTGGAAAAGAATCCTGACGAGGACGTCATCCGCTTCATGCTGGCCGGCCAGGAACGGTGGAGGATGAATGCCTCCCGGTTGGCGCCCGCAGGTACGGGCCAGAGTCTATTTATCGGGAACGTCGCCGGGGCCAGTGACGACCTCTCTTTCAATTTCAATGTCGCCCTGGGCGACTCGGCCCTGTATGCCAATACGACCGGCAGCGAAAATCTCGCCGCGGGCGTCAGTGCGTTACGCGACAACACATCCGGGTCGTACAACATCGCCCTTGGCGTCAATGCGCTGCGAAAGAACACCACCGGGATCAGCAATATTGCCCTCGGCCGATGGGCACTTGCCGAAAATCTCACGGGTTGGTCCAACGTCGCCATCGGCATAGATGCGATGAAGAAAAACACCGTGGGAAGCGACAACGTCGGGCTCGGCACGTCAGCATTAAAAGAAAACATCACTGGCAGTCAAAATGTAGCCCTGGGCTACCGGGCCATGCTCCAGAATACCGCCGGAGGGAACAACGTCGCCGCCGGATATGAAGCCCTGGAGGCCAATACGACCGGCTTCGACAATATCGCCATCGGGAATGCGGCACTGAACAGCAACACCACCGCGAGCGACAACTGCGCCATCGGGTCCAACGCCATGCGGGAAAACACGACTGGCATCAACAACACGGCCTGCGGAAGCCACACGCTTCGATTCAATACCACCGGCAACGACAACGCCGCCTTCGGCTACCTGGCCCTTTTTCACAACACCACCGGCAGCGCCAACACGGCGATGGGTCAAAACAGCCTGTTGGAAAATACAACCGGCCAGCATAATGCCGCCTTTGGCGCCGGTGCATTGGAAGACAACATGACTGGAAATGAAAACACGGCAATGGGCCATGCTGCCCTTCACAACAATACCGTTGGCGGAAAAAACGTCGCCGTTGGCCGCGAGGCCCTTTATACCAACCGGGCAAACGCGGAAAGCACTGCCATCGGCTACCAGGCCATGCGGTACGCCGATGACCGGGAGACCGGCCGACCCAGCTTCAACACGGCCGTCGGATACAGGGCTTTACGGGGGAATACCGTACCGTCCGCCAATACGGGTCAATACAACTCCGCCCTTGGCCACAGCGCGTTGCAGGACAACACCGCCGGTCATAGCAATACCGCTGTCGGAGCAAACGCGCTCCTGATCAACGCCACCGGGAATGGCAATACCGCCATCGGCCGCAATGCCTTGCTCGGCAATTTCGACAGCCATTCGAATACGGCGATAGGCATGGGCGCGCTCGAGAACAGTAACGGCTCGTTCAACACGGCAATCGGCCAGGGCGCCGCCCAAGGCACATCCATCGGGTCCAATAATGTCGCAGTCGGCCAGGCGGCCCTGTACGCCAACACAAGCGGGGATGCGCGGACAGGCTTGGGAAAGTCGGCCAATTCGCTCGGCACGGGCTATGACAACTCCACCGGCCTCGGCTACAATGCCGACTGCACGGCTGCGAACCAGGTGCGCGTCGGCAACATCGCCGTGACGAGCATCGGCGGCTATGTCAACTGGACGAACCTCTCCGACGGGCGCTTCAAGCGCAACGTGGAGGAAAATGTCCCCGGGCTGGCCTTCATCCGCGCGCTGCGGCCGGTCACTTATGAGCTCGACCTGCACAGCCTCGACGATTACTTCGCTGCACGCTTCCACGAGCGGGACAGCAGCCTGGCCGCCGGCGCGGAAGCAAAGGCCGGCATGCGTTTCAGCGGCTTCATCGCCCAGGACGTCGAGGCGGCAGCCCTAACCCTGGACTATGATTTTAGCGGCATCGACGCCCCCAAGAACCCCGACGACGTCTACGGCCTGCGCTATGCCGAATTCGTCGTACCGCTCGTCAAGGCCGTGCAGGAACAGGACCAGCTGATCCGCGCCCAGCAGGAAGCACTCAGGCAGCTCAAGGCCGAGCTGGTGCTGATCCGTGAAGCCTTGTCGCCAGGAAAGCCGGACGGTCCGGGCATGGAGTAACGCGGGTGCGCCGTTGGAGATTGGTGTTTATGATTATCTTCAGACGCACCATCCACCAAATCCACCACCACATGCGCTCCCATTTTCCCAACGCTTTCCTATTCCTATGCTGCCTTTTATCCAGCGCTGGCCTTGCAGGCCAGGGCGTCGGCATTAACCCGACCGGCCAGCCCCCTCATCCCGGCGCGATGCTCGACGTGAATGCGCCCAACAAGGGCCTGCTTGTCCCCCGCACGCAATCCGCCTCAGTGACGAATCCCGCCGCGGGCATGATCGTCTACGACACGGTAGACATGCAACTGGAACTCTATAATGGCATGCAATGGCTGCCCATGATGACCGGCGGCGCCAGCAGCTTCTGGTGGGCCGATGCGGATGGTGACACCTATGGCGATCCCTTTAACGTCATCTATGCGCCGACGGCACCGCCGTTCTTCGTGGCCAACAGCGACGACTGCGACGATACGGATTCGAATATCAAGCCGAGCGCGCCGGAAATCTGCGACGGCATTGACAACGATTGCGACTGCATGGTCGATGATGACGATCCGGGTGTCCAGGGGCTCCAGACCTTTTACCAGGACCTGGACGGCGATGGGTATGGCACACCCGCACAAACCGTTCAAGCCTGCCTGGTCCCACCGGGATATTCGGCCTTCTCCAGCGATTGCGACGATGACGATCCGAATCGGTATCCGGGTGCGCCGGAATTATGCGATGACATTGACAATAATTGTGATGGCGAGGTCGATGAAAATGCGACAGATTGCCCGGCCGGCTTGATTTGCGCATTCGGCCAATGCGTGGAATGCGTCACGGCCACCGATTGCCCGGAGGACGGCCTTCCCTGCACGATCGAAGTCTGTACGGCAGGCTCATGCGGGACCATCATCGACCCGGCCACCTGCTTTATCAATGGGCAATGCTATTCCGCCGGGGAGGTCAATCCAATGACCAGCTGCGAAGTCTGCGATCCGGCCCAAAACAACACGGGGTGGACCCCTGTCACCTGCCCCCCGGGACAGATCTGCTGTGACGGCATCTGCATCGATCCCACTACCGATCCGAACAATTGCGGGGATTGCGGGATCGTTTGCGAAGATAGCTTGCCCTGTACGATCGAGAGCTGCACGAGCGGGGTCTGCGGCACTGTCATCGACCCGAACACATGCTTTATCGCCGGTGTTTGCTACAACGATGGCGACACAAATCCCGTAGCCGAATGCCAGGTGTGCGATCCAGCGGTCAGCCAGACCGGATGGACGAACGCCGCGGCCGGTACGCCCTGCGGCGCTGGCGGGGAGTGCGACGGAAATGGGAATTGCAACTGATCCGACCTCCAGATTGGCCGCGAGCAGATAACCATTGGCCGTCCGGCTTGCACATTTCCCTCAGCGTTTGTACCGTTCCCTCACTCGCGTATCGGGTGTTGGCAGGATAGGTATTACTTGGTATCGGCATTCATCGTCGACCAGTTCGCAATACCCTAAACATGAACGACCGGCTCAACATCTTTTCGGAATACTGTCCTTTGGTCCGGGTATCCGGCCCGACCCGGGCAAACACCGGCCTTCATCACGGCCTTGCCGCAATGGCGAAAATGTCCGTTGACAGGCCATATGCCCCTGCCTACACCACCTAATCCCTAAGGACATGAAGACCCGATCCAACGCCTTATCCACTGGTATCTGCTTTGTCATCATCGCGGGCGCCATCGCCTGCTTCGGCGGCCTCGGCCTCGCGCTCCTTCGCATGCTGGCCAGCGCGGCTGAGCGTTCCTCGGTCACGATCCTGCCCTTCCCCTGATATCGATCCATAACCCGCAATCCTTTTCCTCATTAACCATGCATGCTGGTGCGACGGTGCACACCGTCGCACTTTTCTTTTGCCCGATATCAACGTGGCGTGCCGCAGGCTCACCCAATGTGCCGGACAATCAGCCGGTCTTATGGGTCGCGCGAAATCAGGTTTACTTGGCGGAAAGCCCACCGCCATGCGCTATACCATGTCCGAGTTACCCGCACCCATCCGGACAACCCTTTCCCTCCAACGTGGAAAGCCCTGGATGTTCCCGCTGATACTTGCCTTTTGCAGTTGGCGTGCCGATTTCCTCATCGCGCAGCCGGTCGTTCATTTCGCCCGGACCCTGAATCTCCTCGAGCACATCCAGCCCGGCGTCGTACCCGTCTATGGGAAACGGATCCGGGGCTTCCGTACACTCGTGGAGAGCGGTGAACTCAAACGCGCTATCTCCTTTGGGCCGTGGGAGGACATCGTCACCGGCACCCGGGCGGGGGATCCGCCCTGTCCCTTTGTGGTCGTGGACACCCGGCGGTATCCCAGTGTCTTCTTCGACCGCGTGGATTGCGTGGGCAATGTGCCCGGTGCGGATATCAGCGAAGACGATGACTGCGAATGCGAGACGCATCTTGCCTTTATCCATTTCGTATCCATCTGGATCTATTATGAGGATGGTAGCGTCGTCCACATGCCGGCGGCCCGCCTGCCCGGCCGCCATGTGCTATGCCCCAATCTCAGGGCGGGTCACCTGCTGGGCGGCGACAGAAACTTTTCCGGAGCCGTCACCACAACCCTGTCAATCACCTTGCGGGTGGCCGATGACAACATGGCGTTGCTCGCCGATATCCAATACCGAATCATCGCCACGAGCCCCTGAGGAGGAAATGCGGTTAGGCGTCTCAGGATCCGGCCCGAAGGGTATAGCGTGCCCGATGCGGCATCACGCGATCGTACATGGCCCCTTTCACATCAATCCTGAACCATTGAATCACAAAACCGACAGCCAGATAACCGGCAGGTGAACGCCCGGCCCACGATCCCGTGCTTTAGCCTTACATAACCATCTGATCGCGTGAACATCCAACCACCACCTTTCGCCCTTTGCAAGATGCCTGCCGGGTATTCCGCGCCGGGCCTGACCCAAACGCTGCTCCTTTCTCTCCTGCTCCTCCTCTCCGTATCTGCCTCGAGCCAGGTCAGCATCACTCCGGACGCCATGCCGCCCCACTCCAGCGCCATGCTGGAGATCAAGAGTACTGACAAAGGACTGTTGATCCCGCGGATGACCACGGCCCAACGCACCCTGATCGTCTCACCGGCTACCGGGCTGCTCGTCTTCGATGAGACGACGGGCAGCTTTTGGTTCTAC
>CAYMLN010000086.1:2455-7712 GCA_964391045.1 uncultured Saprospiraceae bacterium | reverse complement strand
AGAAAAGACATTAGGAATGTAGACATCATGGTCCGCGTCGACCCGCAACTGTATCGATGCCGATTCATCGCAACCATTCGACCATGCAGTCGCGGTAATGGTCGTCGAGTAGGTGGCCGTCGCCACGGGATTCGGGCAATTCGCGCACGAGAGGATTTCCCGTGGCGTCCACACGATCGAATCGATCTGGGCCCACGGAATGGAGACCGTGCTGCTGAGTTGGACGGCGTCACCCGGTTGTACCGTTATATCGACGCCAATATCGAGTGTAAAGGCAAGCCCTTCATCCACGATGGCATCCTGCATCCAGGTACAGCCGGCGTCATCCACAACTTGCACCGAATACGTACCTGGCGCAAGGCCGTCAAAGAAAGGCAGCGCCTGGGATATCGAGCCATTGAGCACGTAGGTAAACGGTGGAAGCCCCCCCTGGACGTCTGCCACCATAATACTGCCTTGCAGGTCGCCGTCACAATTCTCAGGCGTGATGACCAGTTCGCCAAACGGCGCTTCGGTCTCGAAGATTTCAGCCGTATCCCGCGCCAGGCAACCGGTGCCGGCATTGAGGGCTTCGAGGACATAGGGGCCTGCATCATTGACCTCCAGCTGAGACCCGGTGCCGACCACGTTGCCATCAGGCGACAACCACGTCAATACGATGTCGTCAGCAGGACCGCCATTGACGGCAAGTAACAGGCCGGTGGGCATGTCACAGGTAATGTGATGGTCGACGACCGCACTCACAGCTGGTGGATCGGTCTGTTCGTCAACCCACGCCGAATCCATGACCGCACATCCTGTTGTCGTGTCGACGACTGTCAGCATATACCAACCGGGCAGTCCGGCCGTGATCGACGGTTGGTCGGCCTGGCCCTGGATCCCGCCTGCGGGGCCAGACCACTGGAATGCGAGATGAGGCGAAGGCGTGCCGATCAGGGCATCCAGGGCCGCGGAGGGATGGAGGCAATCGATAATCCTGTCCTCGCCGGCCGTTACGTCCGGGATGTCCAGCCAATTGATGATCTGCACCGACACGGAGTCCTCGCATCCGGTAAGGGTATCCTCGACCATCAGCGTATAGGATCCGGGACCGCCCAGCTGCAGGATGAGGTCGCTGGACAGGACATTGCCGAAGGCATCCAGCCACCAGTAAATGATCGCACCGCCCAGCGTCGATCCGGATCCGTCCAGGGCCACGCCGCAATTCTGCATGAAGGAGATGTCGATCACCGCTTCGATGTCGGGCGTATTATCCATCACGATCACCGTATCGGGCGCGGCATCGCACTGTGAGAGCGTGTCCGTAACATGCAGGATATACGTACCCACGGCATCCACCACCGGATTGAGCATGTGCGCATTGGAGGCGTCGATACCCGGTCCCTCCCAGTGCCAATCCAGGTTCTGCCCGGACGGTGAGCCGAGGAGGATGACGCTCAGGACATCACAGGTCAGCGCCTGGTCGGGTCCGGCATCGGAGATCGGGACGGAGGCATCTGCCGTAACGGTTACCTGATCCGAGGCTTCGCAGCCCGCGAGTGAAGTGACCGTCAGGGTGTACACGCCCGGCTTGGAAATGCTCGGGTTCAGCGCGTGCTGGTTCGCCGCCGTGATGTCCGGTCCCTGCCACTGGACCTGGCCGGGACTTGCCTGTGCGGCGAGGATCACCACGGGGTTGTCGCAGTCGATCTGCGCGTCAGGGCCCGCATTGACCATGGGCATGGGATGCACAGTGAGATATAGCACGTTGATGGAATCGCACCCCTGGGCGGAACCACCGGGAATCGTATCGCGGTAAATCCCGCTCGTGATGTAGATGGAACTGCCAAAGGGAAAGTCCTCACCCTCGCAGATATCGACGACAAACGTATCCGTCACCGCGCTATCGACGATGAGGATGAGTATGTATGTACTGTCGCACCCCGGCCCGACGGCATTCGGGACGACTTCCGTGTACGTACCCGATTGATCAAGCGATTGGCCCCGCCATGCATAGCTGAAGCCGGTGCAAATGGCGGCGCTCTCGGTAACCGATTGGCCCACGCAGCAATTCTCGAAGACGAGGTTGACAATCACGGTAGAGTCGCATCCATTGCTGCCGGAAAGGACCTCGGTGCCGACTGAATTCGCCTCATCATAGACCGTTCCGTTCACCGTGATCGCATACCCATCCCCCTGGCAGCCGGTGTACGTCACGTCGGTAGTATCTGCCGTGTGGAACGATAGCGAGACCATGATCATCGTATCGCACGTACCCTGTCCGGGAATGATCTCCGTACCTGAAGGATTCGATTCATCATAGACGGTCCCGTTGATCACGATGGATTCGCCCTTGCACAAAGTCGGGTCAACGATGGCCTGCACCGTTTCGCCAAATACCAGGTTGATCGTGACGACCGTGTCACAGCCGTCGCTATTCTGGAAATACTCCGTCCCGGTGGGATTCGATTCGTCGTACACAACCCCGTTGACCGTGACGGCGTATCCGTCGCCGATGCATCCGGTATACGTTTCCTCGCCTTCGAGCTCAGGAAGGAAGTCGAGTTCGATGTAGACGATGGAGTCACACCCCCCGCTTGCCTGCAGGTACAAGGTGTCGGAAGGATTAGACGCGTCGTACACAATACCGCCGATGACAACGGAGCCCCCTGCGCAAACCACGGGATTGAGGTCGATCTCGATGCTTTCCACAAAGGTTAGCTCAATCATGACGACAGAATCGCACCCTGCCGGGGTCTGCACGATCTCTACGCCCGAGGGATTGAACTCGTCATACGTATTGCCGTTGACCACGACCTCAAACCCATCACCCGTGCATCCGACATGGGTGACGTAGCCAGTACCGGGCTGGGTAAAATCAAGGTCGATGATGACCAGTGAGTCGCAGCCCGCGGGGTTCTCGATCTGCTCGAAACCGTCCGGATTGAACTCGTCGTAGACAACGCCATTGACCGTGACACTGTATCCGTCGCCCGAACATCCGCTGTAAAGAATCTGGGACGATCCGGCTGTATCGAACTGCAGGGCGATCGTCACGAGGGAGTCGCAGCCGCCGGGGGTCTGCAGCAATTCGGTGCCGGTCGGGCTGGCCTCGTTGTACACCGTGCCGCCCACGACGACGAAATAACCGTCACCTGTACAACCCGAGTAGGTCTCCAGCCCGGTCAGTATCGGCAGGAAGCCGATCGAAACGCTAACGATGGAATCGCACCCTTCGGGCGTCGTAAAGATCTCGGTGCCAGTCTGGTTGCTTACGTCATAGACCGTGCCATTGACGATGATGAAACCGCCTGCGCAGATATCCGCATAGAACTCGCCGGTCAGTGGACCGATCCATTGGATCTCGACAGTGACGGTCGAATCGCATCCCAACGGAGTCGTAAAGACCTCTGTGCCCGCCGGATTACTCGCATCATAGACGGTCCCGTTGATCACGATCGAACCGCCGATGCACACCTCAGGATTGTATTCGCCGGTGAGCTCGGGCAGGAATGACAGGTCGATGTTCACGATGGAGTCACACCCGCCCTGGGCGATGAAGATCTCCTGTCCGGTTGGATTGTTCTCATCGTATACCGTGCCGTTGACCACAATGGATTCCCCGTGACAGAGCAGTGGATCCAACACCGTGATGATCTCGTTGGTGAAATTAAGATCGATGACGATCACCGAGTCGCAGCCGATCCCGTTGGTCATCACCTCGGTCCCGGACGTGTTCGACTCGTCGTATGTCGTGCCGTTGACGACGATCGAATAGCCGTCCCCGTTGCAACCATTGTAGATGATGTCCGTCGTATCGGGCGGTGCGAACTGCAACGAGATGGTCACCGTGGAATCACACCCGGCCGCGTTGGGCAAAACTTCGGTACCGGCGGGATGCGCCTCATCATAGACCGTGCCGTTGACCACGACGGAATATCCATCGCCCTGGCACCCCGAGTATGTGACCTGGCCTGCGGATTCGGCATCGAAGACCAAACTGATCGTGATCGTCGAGTCGCACCCGGCCGCATTGGGGATCACTTCCACGCCAGCCGGGTTGCCTTCGTTATACACGATGCCGTTGACAATGATCGAGTACCCATCGCCGGCACAGCCTTCATAGCTGATCGTCGAGGTGGTATTGGGGTTGAAGGTCAGGCTGACGTTGACGATCGAGTCGCACCCGATGGCGGACGTGAGGGTGACCGTGCCCGAGGGATTGCCCTCGTCGAAGACGATCCCGCCGACGATCACCGAATACCCGTCGCCCTGGCAGCCCGTGTACGTTTCCGCGCCAGATACGGGACCCTGGAACGTCAAGTTGATCGTCACGATCGAATCACATCCCTGGCCATTGACCAGGGTCTCGGTGCCGGACGGATTGCTTTCGTTATAGACGGTCCCGTTCACCACGACTTCGAACCCGTCGCCTTCGCAACCGGCATAGGTTACCGTACCCGTCGTCGGGGGCAGGAAGGTCAGTTGCACGTTGATCGTGGAGTCGCATCCGTCGGCATTGGTCAGCACGACTGATCCGGCCTGGTTTCCTTCGTCGAACACCGTGCCGCCGATCGTGACCGAATAGCCGCTCCCCGAACACGCGGTGTGCGTGAACTCCTCCTCCGAGGTCTCGCCGAAGCTGAGGTCGATAATGATCGTGGAATCGCATCCGGCCGCGTTCTCGATGACTTGCTGGCCGGAGGGATTATTTTCGTCATACACCGTCCCGTTGACGACAATGCTGTATCCGTCGCCTTCACAACCGCTGTAGGAGATGGTCTCTTCCGTCGGTGCGGCAAAATTCAGGGTGATCGTGACGATGGAGTCGCATCCGGCCGCTGAGGGCAGGGTCTCCATGCCCATAGGATTCATTTCATCGTAGACCGTGCCGTTGACAATGACCGAGTAGCCGTCGCCCTGACACCCGTCATAGGTTTCCTCGCCGGTGACCTCCTCGAGAAATACGAGGTTGATCGTGACGATCGAGTCGCAACCCTCGGCGTTGGAGATCGTTTCGGTCCCTGACGGATTGGCCTCGTTGTAGACCGTGCCGCCCACGACGACGCTGTACCCGTCTCCCGTGCATCCTTCATACGTCTCTTCGCCCTCCAACGGCGGATCAAAGGAGATCGTCACTGTGACAGTCGAGTCGCAGCCATTTTGGGCCGTGAACACTTCTGTGCCCGAGGAATTGTTTTCATCATAGACCGTGCCGTTGATCACGACCGATCCACCGGCACAAATGGTCTCCGTGTGTGTGCCCGTGATTTCCGCA
>CAYMLN010000086.1:0-2445 GCA_964391045.1 uncultured Saprospiraceae bacterium | reverse complement strand
GACGCTGGCTACGGCCGTGCAGCCGTTGGCATCCGTCACCGTCACGGAATAGCTGCCCGGCGGAACATCATCCAGGTCCTCGGGGTCGTTGTTGTCGCCGACGCCATCATTGCTCCAGTCGAAGGTATAGGACCCGGTACCGCCACCCGGCGTCAGGTCTACACTTCCATTGTCGGCACCGAAGCAGGTCACGTCGAAACCGGTCACGTCAGCCGTCACCGCAGCCGTAGGCTCGGTCACCTCGACCGTGGCCGTCGTTGTGCATCCGTTGGCATCGGTCACCGTCACGTCATATGATCCTGCCGGCAATCCGGAGGGGTCCTGGGGGTCGTTGTTATCGCCCGTGCCGTCATAGTCCCAGTCATAGAGATAGCCTGGCGTCCCGCCCGTCACCGTGAGGTCGATCGAGCCGGTGGATCCGCCTGAACACAAGACAGCCTCCGAGGATGCATCGGCTTCCAATTCATCAGGCTCGGTGACGTCAACGGACAGGGTGGCCGTGCACCCGAGGAAGTCCGTGACGGTCACGTTGTATGTGCCGGGCCCCGTGATGACAGGATCCTGCGGATCGTTGTTGTCGCCCGTGCCGTCGTAATCCCAATCATAGGTATAACCGGGTATCCCCCCGCTGACCATGAGGTTGATGATTTCCCCGGTCTGGCCATAACAGTCGAGCTCCACGTCATTGGCTGAAAGGTTGATCGCGGGAGGCTCATCGACGACGGCCGTGCCCGTGGTCGTGCATCCATTGGCGTCCGTCACGGTCACCGTATACGTGCCGGCAGGAAGATCGCTCAGGTCTTCCAGGTCGATACCCCCTGCGCATGGCGAGGGATAGCTGTCATTCCCTGGCGTACCGTCCCAATCCCAGTCATAGTGGTACCGGCATCCGACAGGTCCCGAGAACTGTGTGCCCCCGGAAACCGTCAGGATGGTGTTGCCCGTCGCCTCCCCGTTGCAGTCGGTACCGTCGCCTGAGATGAAGACGATGGTCGGTGCGCTCCAGACGACGATGGTAATCGACGCCGAGCCGGTGACGGCTTCCGTATACGTGATGGTGTGCGAGCCCGATCCGGCGGCGGTCGGGCTGAACAGGCCCGTGGCGGCGTTGATGATCCCCGGGCCTGACCACGTGCCTCCCGGAGGCGTGGCCGTAAGGGTCACGCTTGCCGCGTTCACGCAGAACGGTCCGGCCGGATCGATGACCGGAGGCAGGAGCGCACGGCTCGTCAGGATGCCAATGCCCCCTGGGGCTTCCACCTTCTTGACTGGCGCAAATGGGCACAACCACGTTCGCCAAAGGACATGTGTATCCATGGCCGGCAACGAGGTCAACGCCATGAACAACGGCAACGCCAACAGCACGCGTGCGTCGGTCGGAAAGAAAAGTCTCATGTTGATCCCAGTTGGTTGATCATCACGCGATTCCCGACGTTGGGCCGAAAGGCTGCGGCCGGAAATCAGCGAGCGGATCATTTTTCACATTCAGTTCATCTCCATTCTTTTAAAAAGGGTGTTATGCATGGTTCAATCGGGTTTGACCTGTGTTGTCCCACGGACCGTCAGGAGGCCTGCGTTCCGCAGGAGGTAAATGCCATTCAGGTCGAGCTGCGGGTGAGGCCGGATGAGGACGTCATCGAGGATCACGCTTCCGCTGTTGTCCAGCGCGGCCGGGTTTCCGGTCGGTCCGCTCACCAGGATGAGATTGTGGATAACCACGTCAGCACCGGCGAGGATGGATATTGCGCCAGCCACTTCGGAACGGATCGCGATCCCCGGATTGACCGTGCTCCAGATCGTCACGTCCTTGCCGATAATGAGCGGTGCAGACGTGATGTGAATCGTATCGCCCGCCAGCTGGCTGTCAAAGAAGATCGTATCATTCTCCGTGATGCAGGCCAGGATGTCGCGCAGGGATCCCGGGCCGGAGTCCGCCGTGTTCGTGACGACATGGGCACAATCGGAAATCTCGAGGAAGTGATTTAGTCCATCCGTCTGGAACAGGGCCACGGACACCGGGATGATGTTGTCAAGCGAATCCAGGTTGGGCGCCTGGTCGCCGTCCGGCGAGGCGTCCTCGTCATTGAATGAGACATAGCCCTCGGGTTGCTCCTCGATGACGACGTAATGCCCGGCCTCCACGTAGGGGAAGTGGTAGATACCGACCGCATCGGTGTACGCGGAATCGAGAAGCCCCTGCGCATCAGGGAGCCCGTCTGTGTCGGCATCCAGGTACAACCAGATCTTGACGCCTTCCAGGCCTTCTCCGGCGCCGAGCACCTCGTCGGCGTCCACATCAACAAAGACGGCCCCGTTGATACTTCCAACATCACTCGATTTGACAAACATATTGCCTACATCATCCGCGGCCGGATCCACCGTGACCGGGATGAGGTCATCCATGATGTCCAGGTTGGGCGCCTGGTCGCCATCCGGCGACACGTC
>CAYMLN010000085.1:6891-7725 GCA_964391045.1 uncultured Saprospiraceae bacterium | reverse complement strand
GGAGGCGGGTTCGGCTCCACGGATGCCACCGTCCCGGAAGCCTACCGATTGCTGATGGTCAACCTCAAGACAGGAAAGGCCACCAGTTTTGGCGAGGTCAAGGATTATATCGGGCTGGCCCAGCGCGGCTAGGATTGTAATCCACGAGATCCAACCACGAACAGGGCAGGATCCCGGTCATCGCGCCGGGATCCTGTCGTTTTTTCAGTCCTTCACGCACCGGCAGGAATAACCGATCTGTTCGATGGAACCAAGACCGACGCTTGACCCTGCCTGGGCCAGACCAAAGCTATTCGACTCATCCAGCTCCAGCACGACGGGAGGATTGTTCGCACCGCCATACTGCCCCCGACTACTCGACCAGAATGTGGTCTTGCGGAAGCGGTTACCCGAGACGCTGCCGTTCAGGATCCAGGGGTAATATTCACCTGCACTGACCGCATTGAAGAGACTCGACGCAGGCAAATCGGATGCGGGCCAAACGATCTCGCTGGGCAGCTTAAGCGCCTTTCCCACTTGGTAGTCGGTCTTGGCAATGGTCGTCCGAAGTGTCCTCCATTCCTCCTGCGTGGGCAAGTGCCAGCCTTGCGGGCATAGGCCGCGGATGCGCCGCTGTTCACCGGGGGCATTGGCTTCCTCGCCTGCCAGCGCTTCGCTGAAGGTGTAAAGCCGGCCAAAAAGAATCGTATCCGGGGAAGGCAGGTTGAGGTACCAATGGCCGATCTGGCCGCCGCTCGAATAGCGCAGGTTCTCCCCCATCCAGGTCTGCGATCCGATCTGCACGGAACAGTAGGTGTTGCCGTCGCGGCCGTCGGTAAACTGTGTGCACGTGTT
>CAYMLN010000085.1:0-6881 GCA_964391045.1 uncultured Saprospiraceae bacterium | reverse complement strand
TCGGGTCCATGAACGTGTCCTCCAGATAACAACCAACTGACGATACATCCTGGATGCCAATGCCATTGAGCAGCGATATCCCGGGCGGAAGGGAAATCGCCACTGCCTGATTGTAGGGCAGGGGAAGGCCGTTATTCGCGGGCTGGTCATTGATCCATGCCAGGTATCCGGTACCGCCACACCCATTGCAGGCCACGTCAAGGGAGATCTGGTTGGTCTGTTGGAAGTTGGCGGCGTCAAGGGCTGCCTTGTTAAACCGCGCGCAGGTCTCGGTCACGCCGAGATTCCACTTGGTGATTTCCGACTTGAAGTCCGGGGACTCCAGCGTGCCCGTCAGGTTGATCCATTCGCTGGCCCCTGACCAGGACTCAGTCTCGCTCAGGAAGGCCAACTCGGCAAAAAACTTGGTGCCGACGCCCAAGTCAGCATCAAAGGCCAGCCTGGGCTGCAGGTCGATGAAATTGCCCCGACGGTCGCCATTGACGGAGGTGTAGCCGAATATGAAAATGCCGGCACGAACCAGCTCGTCCAGGCCGGTAATCCCCATGAAGATGTCCGCGCCCACTTGGACTTCAAACGAGCCATCCATCGAGCCCGACCAATCCGCGGTCTGGACAACGGTAGGGACAAAATTGGGAATAGGCGAGTAGGTCAACGCCTGGGCGTTGCTCTGGTCATATTCAAAGAAGATATTGTGCGGCCCGGAGGTGAACGTGAGTGTTGGCGAGGTGATCTCCCCGCCGGCGTTCAGTTTAAACTCCGCCTTAGGCGACAGGTACAGCGTCAGCCCCGTCTCGCCAATCGGAAAGAGGGGAATGGGTTCATCGAGTTCAATGGCCGGTCCCGCCGACAACTCGCCCTGGAACTTGATATTTCCTGTAATGTCCATCCGCAAGTCCTTGATGCGCATTTTCATCCGGAAAGGCAAGGCGCCCGTCTCGTCGTATTGGGCAGTGAAATACGTGCTGTCGGCATCAAAGGATATGGAATGGGAGATGTTGGGCTCGGTGCCCAGGCTCAATCCCAGCCAACCGTCGAGTTTTTCCGGGCTGCATTCCACCACGACGGGGAATGTCGGGTTGCGTTGGATGATCGAGACGGTTGACCTCGAATCAATGATATACCTGCTGAACGCATCCGGCAGGTTGACATCCTCGGTGCGCAGCGCGATGTTGTTCGACAATGGAATGATCTCCGTCACGCGCCGGAAGAAAGCGATGGAGTCACCCGGATCGGCAGCCGTGTTGACCAGGATGGATCCGACCGCAATGCTGTCCAGGAATGCGGCCTCCGGCCGGACGAGGATGCCTTCCGCATTGAAGCCAACAATGAAGGATTTGTCTGCCGGCGACAGCATCCGGGTCTCCGCGCGCAGGACGAATTCGTTGGGACGGACATCCCCGGGGGCGGCATAGTCCGACGGCCTGACATCCTCGCGCCCGCAGGAGAGCAGGATGAAGCACAGGAGCGATAGGATCGTGAAGCGTGTCAGCATGTTCCTTGTGTTTAGGGATTCAGGATTTTTGCGGCGGACAAGCTGCCATCCGTAAAGACGGCCTTGACCATGACGGGTGCGCCCGCGTATGCCGGAAGTTCGATCGAAGCGGAAGGCGCTGAAACTTCCTCGAAGAGCGTCCACTGGTTTTTTTGCTTCGTGTAGACCTTCACGGCCGAGACCGATTCGTGAGGCTCCCAGCGGACCACTGCCATGCCGTCAGCCGCTGCGATCAACGTGGGTTGCAATACGTCGATGGATCGGTTCATGCGGGTCGTGACATGCTTTTCGGCCAGGATGACCGAGGCAAGTCCTTTCTCATCATAGGCGATCAGCGTGTAAACGTAGCGCTGGCCGGGTCCGGTGGTCACGTCTTCATATGAACCGTACGCCGGCCAGGGGTCCAGCGCGGCGATTTCCGACCATTGGCTTTCACCGGGTGTCTTGCGCAGGAGCGCGTGACGGATGACGTCCCGGCTGCTGCTGGGAACGAGATGAAGGATGACCGACGAGTCGGTCACCGCGAAGGATTGTATCCATGCAGGGGCCGGCGGGGTGACGTCGGGCCGTTCGACCGCCAGCGTGTCAGATGGCGCACTGTAGTTGAAGGCATCATCCACGGCGATGACGTAGTAGTAGCGTTTCTCGGTCAGGGTGTGCACATCGACGGTATCCGTGAATTGCCGGAAAGGATAGAGCTTGGGGGTGAGACGAGTAAAATGGCGCTGTGGCCCGTCGGCCGCGTAGACGAAATAGCCGATCACATCCTGTTCCGTCGCTTCGTCCCAGCGCATGCGGATCAGGCCGGTGGTATCGGTCACGGCATGGACATGCCCCGGCCGTGAAGGCGCCACGAAATCCGGAATCCGGATGACGGAGGTGCCGGGCAGGCTCGCGTTGCCGTTGGTGTCCAACACTGACACGGCGTATTGGCCGAGGCCGTTGAAGTCGCCAGGCTGGTGGAGGTAGGATGTCGTGCTCGCCGGGATCAGGCCGGAAATGGGCTCCGGCGCTTCGCCTCCCTCCGCATAGAGCACGACGACCTGGTGGGCATCCAGGCTGTCCGGATACGTCCAGGTGACCTGCACGCCTTTTCTGATGCTGTCAACGCGGGTGTCCACGACAGGAGGCGCTGGAGCGCGGAGATCGCGGGCCTGGAGGGTGACAGGCTGGGAGGGCGCGCTGATGTCGCCAAACGCATCGATCCCGCGAAGCCGATAGGCGTAAGTCTGGCCATTGGCCACCCGGTCGGTGTAGGTGTAATAGTAGGATTGCAGTTGCGGGTCATTGGAATACGCCTGGACGTAGGGGAGGGCGGTGAGCCGCTCAAAGATTTTTCCATCCGCCGACCGCTCGATGTGATATGCGCTGTAATGGGCGTCATGCATACGGCGTTGCCACTGGATCACGAGCGCCGAATCCCGCTGGAAGCCCTGGTAGATCATCGGGGTGAATTCGCGGATGCGCGGGTACACGACCTTGTGATCCGCGCCGCTCAGTTGACCGGGCAGGAATATCTTGTACGCATAGGTCACGTCATCCTGGATATCCTTGTCGACAAAGCGCAACCCGGCTGCCTGGGCGACAACCGGGTCCTGGTCGGCCGCAAACAAGGTCAGGGACCAGCGGTTCCTGAAGTTCTCCGCTTTCTCGAGCATGGTGGCCGGGTTTCCATCGTACAGTGAATTGTCCCAATCCCGGTAGGCATTCTGGAGCAGGACCACGAGGAGCGGGTGATCCGGGTTTGCTGCGGCGAAAGGCTCAAGCGCCTGTTCCGGCATGAGCCGGATCGAATCGCTGATGATTTCATATTCACCGGGCACAGGCGCCACCTGTCGACGGGCAATGAGCACCGGCCGGTGGAGGTTGGCGTACCAGTATTCGGGTTGGGTGGGCGCCCAGCGAAGGACCACGCTGTCGCCGTAGTGCTTCCCCAGCAAGCTGATGGTCCGGGCATTGGACAGGATGGCGGCGGTGTCGGCGAGGGCTTGGGCGATGCCCTGCTGCAGCCCGACCGAGAAGAGGCCGACCACCAATACGAGCGTATATCGGCCAAGCGAAGCGCGGCGTGCCGGATCGAATGTTCGCATTTTCTTCATGTCATTATCGCTGTGGCATGTAGGCCGGAATACCGTTCAGGTCCAGTAGTTGTGTGTCCATATGCGTGTTGTTGGTCGTGAACGTCTTGATAAATGAGCTCCCTGAAACGAAGACATCATGCAGGTAGGCGGTATTCGCCCTGAACCGGACGGAGTTGCCGAAGCCGGTAAATTGTGTGCCGTTGACCAGAGCGCTGTTGGCGACGGACACCTGCATCGAATGGAGCACATTGAGGTGGTTGGTCCAGCTGTATCCGGACATATCCGTACACGAGGGGTCCGGCGACGAGCCGGCTCCATCGCGGGCAGCCTCGAGGTGATCCGAAAGGAGCTCGGCATCCTGGATGCAGTATTCCGTCACGAAATATTTAATGGTCAGGCTTGCGGACCCGCCGGCCGACGAGTTGTTCAAGGGGCTTCCGGGCAACGACATGCCCGCCAGGTGCTGGGAGATGCCGGTGCTGCCCGAGCCGGGCTCGATGATGCCCTCGGTGATGTTATCGTTGAGCCATTCGGAAAGGGTCTCGTAACTGTTCCAGGCGTAATTGAGGGCGGGGAGACTGGGAAAGAGGACACATGCACCCAGCGAACGGGGGGCGTGTACAAAGCCCACCGGCGACCCGAGATCCAGGTAGGGATAGGGCTGGTATGTCCGGGAAAGCCCCGGCATGGACATGGATTGAGCGATGTTGAAATTGTTGCCCAGCGTCTCTTCCAGGTCGCCGCCGCCAAACAGGATGTCATCGTCAATATCCGGGCCCTGCATGTACTTCCCGTTGGATTCACCCGCATATTGGGCGTTGTAGTACGCCACATTTTGGCCGATGACGGGCTTGGTGATCGAGGTATGGAAGGCGCTTGTAAACGGATCTTCAATTTCAATCAGCGGGTCTGATGAATAGAAGGCATCCAGTTGCCCGTTAAAGTCATAGTACTGCAGGCCTTCGATATCGTACCGGTCAAATCCCTCGAAGGATGTAAGGGTGAGTTTTTCGAACCGGTCCTTGTTTTCCACCGTAACCTCCACATTGGCCATCTTGTCTTCCAGCCGGTCAAATGCACTGGTCGTGAAGTAATAGCTGTAGAGGAGCGTCTCTCCGGGCTCTACGAGGAACTGGGGATCGATATCCGGTGCCGGGGACTCGACCGTGTAATTGAAGCTCATACTGTCCGCGAGGAGTTCGGTGTACGCGCCCTGGTACACGATCCGGTTTTGGGCAAGGGCATTCATCTGCAGGAGCGGATTTGACGCGCCGCCGATTTCCTTCCGGATGACCTGGACGAGGTATCGCCGGTTGTTTTCCAGCGCGGGGAGGTCGAAGAGACCCTGGTAATTGGCATAGTTCAAGGGCTTACGAGCGATTTCGTCATGATCGGACGCTTGCTTGAAGACCGCATAGTACTCATAATCGACGCCATCCTGTTCCGTGAAGAAATAGGCATCCTCCAGGTCGTCCAGCGTCATGATCCGGCCGGCCGAGAGGACGCTGATTTCATCCTGCATGAAGAACTCCTGGTTGACAAAGGGCACGGTCTTGGGGATCAGGTCCGATGGAATGGTGTCCGGGAGCTTCGTCGTGCGAAACTCGACCTCCACCTTCTCTTCCCACACCTGGCCATTGAGGGTCACGGGGACCCATTGGTTGATGAAGGTGTTGTATTCGTCAGCCCCGACGGTCACGGTAAATTTCCATTTCCGGCTTTTCCCGGCATCCGGTCCAGTGCCGGTCAGCGGCTTCTCGGGATTATACACGGCCGAATACCCGTCGTCCGAAAGCTGGTCGTACCGGTCATCTTGCGCGCCGTTGTTCGAGTTGGCATCCAGGGGCTCCAGGGTGAAGCCTTTCAGGCGAGGCTTGAGCCGGTGCGTCACGCCATTGACATCCGGCACGCGGATCTCCTCGTCCAGGGGCACGGTAAATGTCGCGGACGGCGACAGGAACGGACTGACCCGGTCCGTGACGCTTTCATTGGGGTAGGTGTCGAGGATGATCGGAAAATCGAAAGGACTGGTCCGCGGCGGGACACATTTGTCGCCGACGGAAATGCTCATGCCCGCAGATCCCTTGATCGTGCCGCCGAGCAGGTTATACGTCAGCGAGGCGCGTCCATCCAGCCACATTGGGTCGGGTCCGCCGGCTTGCAGCATCATCGCGGCGGTGAGCGACATGATCTGGACATCGATCTCTTTTCCAAAGAGCTTGCCACGCGCGCCGATGGCGCCTTCCATGCCCACGTACGCCTGGCCCAATCCATACCATCCGGCCATGCCCGGATCGGTGATCAGGCTGCCCGTGGATGAATAACAACTCATATTGTCAGCGTTGAGCAACATGAGGTCCAGGCCGGCATAGATGGAGAAGCTGGCATAGAAGACGGCCTGTATGCTGCAACTTGCCCAGGCATGCACGCCGAAGACAATGCCTTCACCACTCCCGGCGCTGAAGGTGGGGCGGCTGGCATTTTGTCGAAGTCCGCCGCCATTGAAGGTGCCTTCCTCCGTGGACTTTGAGCTGCCGAGCGCAGCCACTTCCTGCGGCGGGTCCGGCAGGTAGCCGGGGATATCCTGTCCGATCATGAAGTAGCCCATCGCGCCGGCGCTGGCGCTAATCCCGATGTTGGCCTTGTCATCCCCGTCGGTGTCCATGCCGAATCCCGGCATGTCAAACATCAGGCCCGGCATGTTTTCTTCGTAGGGGTTTCCGGCGTTGAACTGCCAGAAGATTTGGTCGGGATCCCCGTTGGATTCATGCGCATAGACGTCCTCATCCGCAATGATCCAACTGAAGTCCAGGAACTTCTTGTTGGCGCCCGTGCCGTATAATTTGAGCAGGCGCGTATCGAGGAAGTTGGCGAACAACTCGAGATCGCCCGAGAGGACCGTCTTTTTCCCGCCGCCAGAGGGTATGAATTCGAGCGTGTTGTCGAGGTCGCCATAAAGCCTCGACAGTTGTCGCATGTTGTAGGACGGGTTGAGCATCCAGAATTCACCCCCGAAGCCCAGGGATGAAAGACCGTGTTCAGTGCTGAAAGTGGCCTGTACGTATGGGTCGGCAATCATGAACTGATCGGCGACAAGGCTCATGCTGGAGCGGAGTTTGATGGTCCGGCTGCCAAACTGAGGGGCAGGAGGTGACATGTACAGGTCGGATGGCGGCAATGGGTCACCCTCCGCATCCGGATTGATCGACGCATAGGCGACGGGTGAAATGTCCGGGGTCAGCATGTTGTAATAGAAGCCGCCGCCAACGCCGTTCAGGACGACGGGCGGAATGGGCGTGATGATC
>CAYMLN010000084.1:0-7829 GCA_964391045.1 uncultured Saprospiraceae bacterium | reverse complement strand
TGTATCAAAATCAAAACCGAAAGTGTCTACTTCTAATAGAATTTCACTACTATCAATAAGTATTTCATCAAGTTGGGCTCCGACAGTTGAAATATTTTCAACAAACTCATAATCTCCTTGAGTGTTTGTAGTTACTTCAATCGCTGCAAACAAATAGTAGGCAGTTCGTGGTGATAGAGACTCTGAAGTCTCTATTTTAGCCTGTTGTTCCGAATTGGCTGTCGAAAGATCATCTTTCGAACAGGCATGCAACATCAGGCCACATACCAAGAAAAGAAGAAGCTTTTTCATAATATGATTATTTAGGTTAACGTGTTGAGCGGTTAATTTCATGAAAAAAGAGATCGTACATATTATTGAAATTCAGTATTTTATGGGTTATTCAACGAACTCCAAGAACACCTATATGCACGAGCTTTTTTAATGATACGACAAAGTTTTCTCAAATCCAACTCTGGAGCCAAAGAAAATTTTGCCTTTGGGCAAAACGTATCCCCCGACCCACTGCACGATGCGCATCAGCAATAATTTCGCCAGGTCCGTGACCTTCGTCTCCGGGATCCGATCCAATGTATCTATGACGCGAACCCCGACCCGATCTCTCCATGGCGACTAAAAACCATCTGCGAAAATCAGCGAGATCTGCGGGAGATCTCCGTTTTGTTTCCCGCTGATCGCGCAGATCTCCGCAGATGACCCACCATTGACGGGGCATTGGCCGGGGTGGGAGCTAAGTGGGCCCGCAACCCAGGGGCGAGATGCGCGTATTCTACATAATGAGGCCTGTTTCGAGATGCCACAGCAATGTTGTCATTCTCCGTTTCAAGTGCCGCGGCGCATGCCCCTTTCAGCCGCCGTAGCTAAGCGGGAGGACGAGGATAGGTAGCGAAGGCGGCCGACGATCGCAACGTCAACGACTACCACGAGCCTAACCCAGCGATCGTCACTCCCCTGTGTCCAACAGCCAGGTTCCTGCCGGAACCGCTGTCCTGGAACCCCGGGGCGAGCCGCGCGCATTTTGAACAATGACGCAAGTATCACTGCGCACTTTCTCACGCGCTCACGCTCTTACCTTGTCCAACAGCCAGGAGGGAGCAGGTAAGATGTAGTTGGTCTGAGGGATACATCTCAAATACCTGCTTTTGCAGGGAAACGATCGGCTCCTCGTCGGACACGATCAGAGGCCGCTTAGCGTCGAGATATGGTACACTTCTCTGCTGATTATAAGCCTTAGGGAGATAACTTATATTTAGGGTGAAGCGTTCTCTCCAGGATACCACGCTGCCCATGTCTTTTCAACCCCGCCTGTCCGTCATCACCATTGCCGCCCGGGATGTCGGGGCGATGCGCACCTTCTATGTCAATGTCCTGGGCTGGACGCCCGTGGCGGAGAACGCCGATATCGTCTTCTTCCGGCTCAACGGCTTCCTGCTGAGCTTGTGTAACCGCGAGGCGCTCGGCAAATTCCTGGGGATTGACATGGTTGTTCCGGGCACACCGTCGGTCACGTTCGGCTACAACGTGCATGCCCGTGACGAAGTCCTCGACCTGTATGCCCGGCTGAAGGACCGTGTCCGCATTATCCGACCGCCGACGGAACCGCCATTCGGTGGATTGTTCTTCTACTTTGCCGATATAGAGGACAACATCTTCGAGGTGGCGTGGAACCCGTATGTCGGGCTGGCGGGGGATGGCAATGTCGAAAGCCATCTGCCGATCGATGATCTGTAGGTCCCGGTCCGCGGAGCGGCAAGCCTCATCGAATTGGCCCATGAGCCGCGGTCGAATGGCGATCATTCACCGCCCGACGGCGTAACTTTCGTGAATATGGATGGTGCCTGATCAGGTCTGCTCGCCCCAGCTCGACAGCCAGGTTTGACCTCCGGATGAATGTGAATTAAAAATTCCCCCCGTCATGCCCAGGAAGAAAGTACTCAACCTGCTGTTGATCGTGACCTCGCTGTTTGGCTACCTGGAGTGGGGCACGGATAGCCATGCGTTCCTGTTCCAGGCGGAAGCGGAGGTCCTGCGCAAGTTCGTCACCAGTCCATTAGAGACACTCCATCCGCTCACCATCTTGCCGATGTTGGGACAACTGCTATTGGTCATCACGCTGTTCCAGAAAACGCCAGGCAGATGGCTGACCTTCATCGGTCTTGCGAGCATCGGGCTCCTGCTTGGCCTCGTGTTTGTTATCGGCTTGCTTGGCCTGAGCGTGCCGGTCACCCTGTCGACGGTGCCTTTCCTGGTGACCTCGGTCTTGACGGTCAGGGCCCACCGAAGCATCAAGGCCGATTGACCCGGTTGTCTCCCTACCCGTCGCCGACATCACGGGGATGAAGGACGCATCAATAAAAAGAGCAACCGGAAAAACCCGGTTGCTCATGCATGTTATCGCCGATCATGATTCGAAATGCCGGACGCAGCGCGTGTATCGTCTTTCATCAATGCGCGACGAGGACCATCCGCACGGCTTGCGCATCGCCAGCCGTCACCCGCAAGGCGTAAATGCCCGGCAGCAGGTCCCGGGCAGGCAACGTGAGTTCCATGAGACCCGCACCGCGCACGGACTGTTCGGCTACTCGTCGTCCCGAAAGGTCGTACAGCCCCACGGTCGCGGACAGGTGGTCGAAGCGAAGCCAAAGGTGAAGTGACTCATCCGCGGGATTGACATACCGAAGCTCGATCCCGTTGCCCGTAAAGGCCACCTGGTCCCCGGATGAATGCTTGGCCGTCACCGGCCCAAAGTCTGGGCCGTATTGCGTCCCGTCGGCATGGTAGAAAACGAAGTGGCAAACTTCGCTGCTGAAGAAGGTCGAAGGATCGAACATGGTCAGGCAAACGGTATAAATGCCTGCCGATGCATAGCGGTGGGTTGGGCTATGTTCCGTCGAACCTATGCCGTCCCCAAAATCCCAGGTCCAGGTCGTTTGCTCGTTCGCCCCGTGGGATTGGTTGTGAAAAGTGACGTATAGCCCATCGTCCCCGATCGAATACCCGAAAGAAGCGCCCATCGGTTCGCCGGGGACCACGATCACCTCATGACAGACGTCGCTGACGCAGCCCGACGCGTCCGTGATGACCAGGCAGACGAGGTAGACGCCGGGTTCCGCATACGTGTGCGACGGGCTCTGACCGTCGCCCGAATGCCCGTCACCGAAGTTCCACACATGGGAGATGATGTCGTGATTACTCATGGACGTGTTATTGAATTGAATGGTGTATCCGCCCGGCGTTTGTGACCATGTGAATGCGGCCTCGCACTCGCCCGTGGCCCCCTCGACGACCACTTCATGGCAAACATCGTCCACGCAGCCCGAGGCGTCCGTAATGGTCAGGCAGACCAGGTACACGCCCGGTTCCTCGTACGTGTGGTTCGGATTTTGCCCGTCGCCCATGTGCCCGTCGCCAAAACTCCAGACGTTCGAGACGATGTCATGCGCACTCGACGAGTTGTTGTTGAAGTGGATCACCTGCGTTCCCGGCACCTGCTCCCAGGTGAAAGAGGCCTCGCATTCGCCCGCAGGACCCTCGACCACGACCTCGTGACACACGTCGCTGACGCAGCCCGATGCATCCGTAATGATCAGGCAAACCAGGTAGACGCCGGGTTCCGCGTAGGTATGGTAGGGCGCCTGGCCGTCACCCTGATGGCCATCCCCAAAGATCCACTGGTAAGCGACGATATCGTGTCCGCTGGTGGACGTACTGTGGAAATGGAATGTCAATGTGCCCGGGAGTTGCTCCCAGGTGAATGCGGCCTCGCACTCGCCCGTGGCCGCCTCGACGACCACTTCATGGCAAACATCGTCCACGCAGCCCGAGGCGTCCGTAATGGTCAGGCAGACCAGATAGACGCCCGGTTCTTCATAGGTGTGATTCGGATTTTGCCCGTCGCCCATGTGCCCGTCGCCGAAATTCCACACGTTCGCGACGATATCGTGCGCACTGGATGAGTTGTTGTTGAAATGGATGACCTGCGTTCCCGGCAACTGCTCCCAGGTGAACGCGGCCTCGCACTCGCCCGCCGGACCTTCGACGACGACCTCATGGCACACGTCGCTGACACAGCCAACGGCGTCCTCGATGATCAGGCAGACCAGGTAGCCGCCGGGTTCTTCGTAGGTATGACTGGGATTGGGCCCGTCGCCTGTATGCCCGTCGCCGAAGATCCACTGGTAGGATACGATGTCGTGTTCACTCGAGGAGGTGCTAAAGAAGTCCACCTCGAGGCTGCCTGGAAATTGTTCCCATTCGAACGCCGCGTCGCACGTCGCCGGGGCCTCGACGACGACTTCGTGACAGACATCATCGACACAGCCCGTATTGTCCGTGATCGTCAGGCAGACCAGGTAGACGCCCGGTTCTTCATAGGTGTGGTTCGGATTGACCCCGTCGCCCATATGCCCGTCCCCGAAGTTCCAGACGTTCGAGATGATGTCATGCGCGCTTTCGGAATTGTTGTTGAAGTGGATCGTCAGGGTGCCAGGGATCTGTTCCCAGGCAAACGCAGCCTCGCAGGTTCCGGATGCGGCCGCCACCTCCACCATATGGCAGGTCTCGTCGACGCAGCCGACCGCGTCGGTAATGACCAGGCAGACATTGTACACGCCCGGCTCGGCATAGGTATGGTAGGGGGCGCTGCCGTCGCCCTGCTGGCCGTCGCCAAAGAACCACTGGTACGACACGATGTCGTGTTCGCTGGTCGAGGTACTGTGGAAATGGAGCGTGAGGGTCCCGGGCAGTTGCTCCGAGGTGAATTGGGCGTTGCACTGGGCCGTCACCCTGGCGACCGGCAGGAGCAACACCAATACGGTGTAGAGCAGGTTTTTCATACTTCGTCTTGATGGGCTGCAAGGGGAAGATCCCTCATCAGCACTGTAATGAATGAGATACCCGGCTCCGTGGGGTCGCTGCCTCAAAATACGAAAATGTGCGGCAGGGCATGCGGTCCGGCCGATCTCGCTCCCGAGCGCCGGCATCGACGTCCGGTAATCATGGGCGATCGTCTTGGGAAGGAAGCAATGCCATTTCCGATAACGCCGCAGCACCGTGTGGCCAAAGCTTCAGGTGCCCGTACCTTTGCCATACAGGCATTCGGGAATGTACGCGACCGCTCGATATCTTACCTCGAAGACCCGTGAACGCTGGCATGCATAACCGGACGAGGTTTTACCGAATAGTACGATTCTTCGGCAAGGCTGTTGCAGGCTTGTTGCTCCTTCTGCTCGTCGTCGGGATTATCCTTCATACGCCAATCGTGCAAGACCGGATCACCCGCAATGTAGCCTCCTCCGTTTCGGCGAGGATCGGCGCACCGGTCTCCATCGGAAGCATACGGTTCTCCGTTTTCGGGAATGTCGAAGTCAGGGACCTCCTGCTTGAGAACCGGACCGGTGCGGCGATCCTTTCCGCCGGGCAGATCGCGGCGCGCATCGATGTCGCCGAACTGTTCGCCGGTGATTTCGTTCTGGATGAGGTTAAGCTGGATGATGTGCGCGGTCGGTTGGAACAGGGCCCGAATGGCCTGAATATCCAGTTCATCCTCGATGCATTCACATCGAACAAAACGAAAACCAAAGCGCCCACGCCCTTCTTGCTTGTATGCCGGAAGCTCGCGTTGAATAACATCGATTTCGAGTATGCCGACGCGGTGAGCGGAACGACCGTGACCACGGGACTTCAGTCCTTTGAAAGCACGGGGATTTCGTTTTCCACCATGCCCAATGCCATCATGGTTTCAGCCGTTACGCTTCGCCATGCACATGCCGACATCGTGACGACCAACGCCGTGGATCATGCAGTGGATTCGGCCACGGTCACCCCGGTGGCCGGCTTCACGCCGGACTTCGGCATCGGCATGGCCATCGCGATCGGCAACCTGGATATCGAAGACTGCGACGTGTCGTTCCACCGCGGGGATACGCTCCGCCAAACGTCCTTCGATCCCGCACACCTGGTGATGCAGGACATCCGGGTCCGCGTGTCGGACATGCTCATTTGCGCCGATTCGCTGGCGGGAACGGTGGATACGCTATCCCTGGCCATGCCCGAGGCGCTCGCCGCCGGCGTAAGTGGTGACGTTCGTATGAACCGCGATGCGCTGACGCTGTCCAACCTGCACCTTTCCGTGAATACAAGCCAGGTCGCGGCGGATCTTGCAGCCCAGTATGGCGAACAAGGCGCAAGTATCGGGCCGGACCTCAACCTTAACATCCGGGGCCGGATAGACCCGAAGGATATCGCATTCTTTGCCGGCGAACCCATGGCACAATACCTGAATCCCTTCACGGTGATCGATGTGGTCGGTGTGGGCCAATATGCCGAAGGCCGTGGCAATCTGGAAAAACTGCAGGTGACCACGGATGCCAGCGTAATGAATGTCTCCGGCCGGATCGACGGGATCTGGACGCCGGATGCGATATCCTGGAAAGACCTCGCCATCGCGGCTGTTCTCGGACGGGATATCCGGAAAGCGGTTTCACCGTTGATTGGACAGGTAAAACTCCCCGACGGCATACGGCTGGACATGCGCAGCACGGGCAACCTCGATGCCATGCATGTTCATGGAGAAACGATCACCGCCTGGGGGCGCGCCGGCGTGTCAGGCACGATCAAGCCGCAAGGCCATCAGGTCGGTCTCGACGTTGACATGACCGGGACAAACATCCTGCTCGACCAATGGACAGGAATTACGGCGCTGGGGTCGCTTGGCCTGGACATGCGCGTCAGCGGCATTGTCGGCAGTCATCCGGCGCTAGCTGTCAACGGGAAGATCCGCGACATCGGGCTACAAGGCGTGACGATCCGCGACATCGCGATCAGCGGACGCCTGGAGCAGGATTCCTTGATGGCCGATATCGCTATCCGGGATTCAGTCTTTCCCGTGAAAGCAAATGTCTCCGCTACCCTGTCCGATACGATCCGCATGAATGGCGAGTTCCTGCTGGAGAACGTGCGGGCGGGTCGCTTCCTGGCATCGGACTCCACATTATCCGTGTCGGGTCATGTGCTGGCACAGTTGGAGTTCGTCGATTCCGCGATCACGGCCGCACTGTCAGGCGAGCGACTCAGCATTGCGCATGACTCCCTGCGCTATGCCCTCGACACCTTCCTTATGGACGCGCTTGTCTCCGGAAAAGAAAGCCGGCTGCTTTACCGGTCAAGTGATGCCACCGCCGACGTGGTGACCAACTTTGACCTACGGGATGCACCGGGCATGATGCGGGCTTGGGCAGACAATCATTTTTCTCCAGACGGATCATCTCCAGGCGCCACAGGAGACCGATCGATGTCGGTGGATATGGCCTTGCATGATGCCGGTCTCCTCCGGTTTTTCCGCCTGCCCGTGACCACGTTTTCTCCCCTCCGGTTGAATGGCATGTGGGATGAGCCCCAACAGTCCGTGACGGCCCGGGTCGTTACCGGCGAATTCAGCGGCGCGGGACTTTCATTTGATACGTTGCTTGTCGACCTTCGCGGGCAAGGAGATAGCCTTCGGGCCGATATGCAAGCGAACAGTCTTTTCGTTGGCGAGACATCGCTTGGCAACCTGTCCCTGGCCATCGACAAGCCGGGCGACACGGCCTTTACAAGACTTACACTCGTCAGGGACACGCTTTCCCTGCTGAGGATGTTGGCCAGGGTGGTTCCCGACGCGCGTGGGGCGTGTCTCTACCCAGACAGCTTGAACGTGTTCGGCACCCCGTTTGGATTGGCAGCGAATAACCCGGTTTGCTACACTGATGGAAACATCATCTTCAAGGACTTGTCGATTGCCGGAGAACGTTCGACCATTCGCCTTGATGGCGATCTCGACAGTTTCTCGG
>CAYMLN010000083.1:0-7849 GCA_964391045.1 uncultured Saprospiraceae bacterium | reverse complement strand
GGCCTCGACGACCGGCTCGGGGGCGGGCGGTTCCGCTTCGATTTTCTTCTTCTTGGGCTCCGGCGTCTTGGGCGTGAGGTCGATCTTGCCGATCACGTTGAGTTTCGGCTTCTCGCGTTCTTCGACCTCGGTCTTCTTGACGGGCTGCTCGACCTGCTCGACCTTTTCGACAGGCTTGGCCGCAACAGGCTCAGGCTTCGGCGTCTCGACGGGCGGGGCGGCGACTTCCCCGGCCTTGACCGGCCGGGTGGCGCCGATCACCATGCTGTCGGCCTTTTCCTTGATCTCCATCGAACTGCTGAACGCCTTCCGAAGGAGATCGTACATCTCCTCCGTAACCGGGCTCGTCGGTTTATGATCCACCTCGAATCCCTGCTTTCCCAGGAATTCCACGATGGTGTCCGTCCCGACGTTCAGTTCTTTGGCTACTTTAATAAGCTTTTGCGGCATACAAGATTGTTAAACGCTCCCCACCGATATTCGTTCCCCACGTCGCCCGGTTCGCTCGCCTTGAGCGGCCGGCCGGATTAGTTATCCTCGAATTCGGCTGCAAATATCCGTAAAATTTCGTCGACCGTCTCTTCCTCAAGGTCCGTGCGGCGCAGGAGCTCCTCCCGGTCGAGTGCCAGGACGCTCTTGGCGGTGTCGCATCCGATGCCCTTGAGCTCATCGATGATCCAGCCTTCGATCTCGTCTGCAAATTCATTCAGGTCGACGTCTTCGATCTCCCCGGCCGCGCTGTCGCGGTACACGTCGATCTCGTAATCGGTCAGCCAGCTGGCCAGCTTGATGTTGGATCCGCCCCGCCCGATGGCCAGGGAGACCTCTTCCTGCTTGAGGTACACGCTCGCCCGCTTGTTCACCTGGTCGATCTCGATGCTCGACACCTTGGCCGGCGTCAGCGAGCGCTGGATGAAGAGCTGCAGGTTATTGGTGAAGTTGACGATGTCGATGTTCTCGTTGCGCAACTCCCGGACGATCCCGTGGATGCGGGATCCCTTCATGCCCACGCAGGCGCCTACCGGGTCGATGCGGTCGTCGTAGGACTCGACGGCCACCTTGGCACGCTCGCCCGGCAGCCGCACGATCTTCTTGATCGTGATAAGACCGTCCTCGATCTCGGGCACTTCCTGTTCCATCAGCTTGGCGAGGAACAGGTTGTCGGTCCGGGAAATGATGATGACCGGATTGTTGTTCTTCATCTCGACACGCTTGATGATCGCACGAACCATGTCCCCCTTCTTGAAATAGTCGCCTCGGATCATCTCCGTGCGCGGGAGGACGAGTTCGTTGCCTGTGGCGTCATCCAGGACGAGGATCTCGCGCTTCAGGATCTGCTGCACCTCGCCGAGGACCAGCTCGCCCTCGCGGTCCTTGTACCGCTGGAAGACCTCGTCTTTCTCAAGCTCCATGATCCGGGACACAAGGGTCTGGCGGGCGGCCATAATGGCGCGCCGGCCGAAGATCTCCAAGGGCAATTCCTCGTAGCATTCCTCGTCGAGCTCATAGCTCTCGTCGATCAGCTGGGCCTCCGTCACGGCGATCTGGGCCTGCTCGTCCATGACTTCGCCGTCCGGCACGATCTTGCGGACACGCCAGAGCTGCAGGTCGCCATTGTTGTTGACGATGATGTCGAAATGCTCATCCGACCCGTATTTCTTCTTGATCAGGGTCCGGAAGACATCTTCCATGACCCGGACCATCGTCGGACGGTCGATGTTCTTTCCGGCCTTGAACTCGGAAAAGGATTCGATCAGGTTCATATGCGAATGCGATTATGGATCATCTGAAATGCGTTAGTGTTTATTTATATCGGCGGCCTTTACCGGCCGAATTTCACGACAACAAGTGCGCCGGTGACGGCGTCAAACGGGATCTCGAGGCGCTCGGCCGGGGCTTTCTTGTTTTTGCCCGGGATGTCCAGCGCCAGCATGTCCGGACCGACACCAGCAAGCACCCCTTCCAATTTCCGCCCGTCGGCCAGTTCGAGGCGAAGCGTCCGCCCGACGTGCTTGGGATACTGGCGGATGAGCTTCAGCGGACGGCTGACGCCCGGCGATGACACCTCCAGGGCATACTGCTCAGCCACGTCCGGATCGGCGTCCAGGATGGCCTGCAGGGCCCGGCTGATCTTGACGCAATTGTCCAGGCTCAGCCCCTCGTCCCCGTCCACAAAAGCGCTGACCTGCCCCGTGGGCGCGATCTCGAGGTCGACGAGGAAATGCTCGCCGCACCGGCCCTCATCGAACGCGGAGCGGATCAGCACCTCCAATTTGTGTTTTACGTCAGCTTGTGGCATACAATAAAAAGAGGGAACATCTGTTCCCTCTCCCGATTATCTCGGTGCGAATATACGACTATTCCCGGGATTCACAAGGAAATCGAGGGAGCCCGGTCCTCCCGCCCGTCATGGGCCACCCAAAACTTCACATCTTTGCCGCAGGCTTTGTTGTTATGGACCACATGACCGACCAATTGCTGGACAAGGCGTTGCGCCTGGAATTCCTCACCGTGGAGGAGGGCATGGATCTCTTTCGCCATGCGCCGACCTCGTCGCTGATGTATGTGGGAAACCTGTTGCGCCAGCTTCATGTGCCGGGCCGCAAGGTGACCTGGATCATCGACCGCAATGCCAACACGACTAACGTCTGCGTGGCCAATTGCAAATTCTGCAACTTCTATCGGCGCCCCGGCCACGCCGAATCGTACATCACCTCGATCGAGGAATACCGCACCAAGATCGAGGAGACTTTTCGGCTCGGGGGAGAACAGCTGCTGCTCCAGGGCGGACACCACCCGGACCTCGGCCTTTCGTATTACACCTCGTTATTCCGCCAGCTCAAGACGGAATTTCCCAACCTTAAGCTTCATGCCCTCGGTCCCCCGGAAGTGGCCCACATTTGCCACCTGGAGCACCTGGACCATGAGACAGTCTTGCGCGAACTCCATGCCTCGGGATTGGACTCGCTGCCCGGCGCCGGGGCTGAGATCCTCAACGATCGCGTCCGCCGGCTGATCTCCAAGGGCAAGTGCGGCGCCCGCGAATGGCTCGACATCATGCGGGCGGCCCATCGCGTCGGGCTCACGACGTCCGCGACCATGATGTTTGGCCATATCGAGACGCTCGAGGAGCGGATGCAGCACCTCGTGGATCTCCGCCAGGTCCAGACCGAAAAGCCCGCCGGGGCGGTCGGCTTCATCGCCTTCATCCCCTGGCCCTTCATGGACGACGGCACGTTGCTCAAGCGCCTCAAGCGGGCGCGCAACCAGGTCACGGCCGACGAGTACGTGCGCATGATCGCCCTGAGTCGCATCATGCTGCCCAACATCCCGCACATCCAGGCCTCCTGGCTGACCGTCGGCAAGCAGACGGCGCAACTCTGCCTGCATGCCGGCGCGGACGACCTCGGCAGCATCATGATCGAGGAGAATGTCGTGTCCGCCGCAGGCGCACCTTACCGCTTTACCGCCAACGGAATCCAACAGGCCATCCGGGATGCGGGGTATGCGCCCCAGCTCCGCGACCAGCAATACCGGGAGCGGGCACTGCCCGCCTCGATCGAACAACAGGTCCTCGACGCGGCCAACATGGTCGTCGACTGATGGACCAGGCGCTTGAATACGGGCGTGTCGCGGAAGCGGTCGATTACATCAGCGCGCGCCTGCCGTTCACTCCCCGTATCGGCCTCATCCTGGGCACAGGACTCGGTCGGATCATGGACGGACTTTCCGTCGAGGCGGAGATCTCCATGGCCTGGGTGCCCGGCATGATCCCACCAGGCGTATCGTCTCATTCGGGGAAGATCTACGCCGTCACCTGGCACGGCCAGTCCGTCGTCGTCTTTGCAGGCCGCGTCCACTTTTACGAAGGCCATGCCATGGCCGATGTCGTCCGGCCGGTCCGGATCCTGAAAGGTCTGGGATGCACACACCTCATCACCACCAACGCGGCAGGGGGTATCCATCCGTCGTTCGAAGCCGGCGACGCCGTGCTCATCCGGGACCACATCAACCTCATGCATCCCCACCCGCTTCGCGGACCGAATGAAGACCGGTGGGGGCCGCGGTTCCCGGACATGAGCGAGGCCTACGATCCGGCCTGGCTCGGCCGGACGCGAGACCTTGCGCTGGTCGAGGGACTTGCGCTCAGCACCGGCGTCTACGCCGGATTGACCGGACCCAGCCTGGAAACGCCGGCAGAGTACCGCTTCCTGCACACGATCAGCGCCGACCTCGTGGGCATGTCCGCCGTGCCGGAAGTGATCGTCGCGCGCCACATGGAGATGCGCGTGCTTGGGCTGTCCGTCGTGTCAAATGTCTGCTATCCGCCGGAACGCATCGTCAAGACCACGGTGGAGGACGTGATCCGGACCGTCGAGGCAGGTGCCGCATCTGCCCGGATCGCCGTCTCCGCCGCGTTACGCAGTTGTTCGTAGAGGCCTAAAGGACGAGCATCGTGGCCGTCCGCACCTGGTCGCCGACCAACCACTTTACCCCATAGCTGCCCGGAGGCCAGCGTCCCGTGTCGACCGTCAGGCTCTCCGCATCGCCATCGCCCACCCTAACCCGCTGGGTGAAAAGGACCTGGCCGCCGACACCGATGATCACGAGGTCGCCTTCTCCCGCCATGCCGGACAACCGGATCGTACAAGATTCCCGCGCGGGATTGGGCATCAGCAGTATGCCGGCCTGGTTCTCTTCCCGGCCAGGTGCATGGTCGGGAAACCACACGGCCGGATCCGGCTTGTACCGCATGACCAGGAGCTCGTCAGGCGCGAGCATGTCCGGAAGGCCTTTCAATGCATTGCGGTCTTCGATCTGGCCGGTGATCATGCTGAACGCACGTGCATTGTACACGGAGACAAACCAGGCGCCATCAATGCCGTCCGGACGCTTGGAGGCAAACTGAAACGTCGGGCCGAAGTTGTTGTTCAATATCGCATTCCGGGCGAGACATCCCCGTCCGGTGCTCCGCTGGATGAGCAGGTCGTTGTTGATCAGGTGCGGCACATTGCCCACGATGAGGTAGTCGGGATGCACGAGAAATGACTCGACAGGGAGCAGGTTTCGAATCGCCCGGAGCTGCCCGGGTGTGGACGGCATCAACCGTAGTGAATCGATCGCCTTCAGGCAATCTGTATCGCACAGGTCGAGATCGGCGATGCGCTCCGACCGGCCGTCGAAGTCGATGCGGTAGATCTCTCCCGAATAGACGGGATTGTAATAGACGGCATCCTCGCCGCGGTAAAATCGCTCGTCAACCAGCGTCGGATCGAAGAATTGATCCTGGGCAATGGGAAACAAGGTGCGAAGCACCTTGCCGGACAAATCGGTGATGGCTACCGCATCCCGTGGTTCACCGGGCTCGTCGCCCATCGCCATGTAAAACGCGAGCCGGTCTCCCGAGGGCGACAGCGCCACGTGCATGAACCTGAACGAAAGTTGCACGTCCCGGAGATGCCGGCCATCTGCATCGTACACGCGGACGCGGCGATTGGCCGGATCACCCAACCAGTAAGTATCGTCCGCGGCATGCCGCAGGACATCGACATAGTCGTTGTCCGGTTCGCCAAAATCGACCTTCCGGACGAATGCGCCATCCGGGGCGAACGTATATACCGCCGCAGGCATCGTTGTGACCAGGCGCCAGGTATCGTCGGCCATCATGTACGCATCGGGGCGACGGCGGCGGATGTCTTCCGGCACTTGGCGCAAGACATGATAGGAAACCTCATCATACAACCGGCTGAAAACCGGACCATTTTCTGGCAGGGCGTCAGTGGGGCGTTGGGTTCCGGTGCGCTCATCGGGGTACGCGACATGCCCGTCCGCCTGGGACCTGCACAACTGGCGCGCGGCAAAAAGGATCACGGCCGTCAGCGAAGCCATAACGATGAGGCCAAAGGTTGTTTTGGTTTTCATTGGTGATAGGTTTGGAAGGGTGAAAGATTCAGTTTGTGCAAGGGGGACAACATTGATCGCACAGGCTCTCATCGGCCCAGCAATCGGCATAGCCGGGATCGCATTCGAAGACGCCGCCGGTCACGCACGCAAAGAAGATAGCCGGCAGGGCACAGGCGTAACTGTTCCCGTTTACACAGCAACAGATCGTATAGTCGCTGAACGGGCAGGGTTTCTTCATGAGCCAATACTGGGCTCTTACTGGAGGTTGTGGCAGGCGGACAATGGCAGTTGGCCGTTCGGTGGGAAAAGGGCGTGCCTCGGGCACGACCAGGAAGGCGAGGAGCAGGCATGACAAGGCCGCTCGGAAAACGACTTGGGTTTTCACTGGTAAAGTGTTTTGGTGAAGGAAATAAAAACTAAAAGCGCATCCCGCGTATGGAGCGGAATGCGCTTTTAAGATTAGTCCTTTTCGGCTAAAAAGTCAAGACCGGCGACGGAAAATAATCACGCCGGATGCGCGGATCAGTCCGTGTAGATGATCTTGTTCCAGAACCGGAACCCGATGCGCGCTTCCAATACGACGTTGGTCAGGCTCGTCTCAGGAAAGATGACGGGTTGGCCATTGGGATATTCCCATCCCGAATTTTGAGGCGGAATGAAGATCTGCTCAATGAGGTCGGGCGAGAAGCCGATCTCGAGGAACGTGCTGACGAGTTCGCCGAGCGGGCGCTCGAATCCGACGTCGATGTTGAGGCCGTAGGTGAATTTATTTTGTGTGCCTTCGAGGCCGATGAAGAGCGGATCGAACTTGGCGGTGAGATTGTAATCGAGCCGGAACCCAAGTCCATAGGAAACGAATGACGTGCCCACCTCGCGTCGTTGCTTGGCCCCCACGCTGAAGGACAGGTTGCCGAACTCCATCGCGTTCTTGTCGCTCCGCCCCTCCATGCCCGTATCGGGATTGAAGTATGTCTACGCGTTCACCGCGCTGCCCTTGACGTGATACCCCAGCCGGGCGTAGAGCGAATTCGGGCTGTATTCGCTCTTCGATTCGATGAAGGCCAGGCCATGCCAGCGGATGAACCCGTCTTTCTGGAAGCCATTGACCTGCTGTGTGCTGAAGGTCGGGCCGCCGGCGATGCCCCAGACATAGCCTTGCGCCTGTCCAAGGAACGGAAGGATGAAGAATACCGCGACAACAGATAACCTGTGGTTCATTGGATGATGAGTTTCTGTCCGATGACGATCGTGTCGGCGGTCAAATTATTCTTTTTCTTGATCTCGTCAACGGACAGGCCGTACGTTCGGGCGATGCCGTAGAGGGTGTCACCCTTGGCCACCATGTGTTGCCTGGCGGCTTGCTGCGCGATGGACGGCGCAGTCGCCTTCTGTGAAGCAGGTGCCGGGCCATGTGCCGGACGGGTGGTTGACGCCTCCGCGTCGGCCGGCGCGTCCTGCTCGATCGGCTTCGGCGTATTATCCTCAACCGGCGGTTGATACGGATCGGCCTGGCGCAGCGGCTTGTCCGGCTTGCCTTTCAGGTAGATCTTCTCCCCGGTCGCCGGCTGTTGTCCGTCCCGCAGGCCGTTCCGCTTCAACAGGGCGGACAGTTTCAAGCCGTAGAGTTGCGAGACGTCGGCCATCGTCTCGCCGGACTTGAGCTTATGCACTTTCGCGTTGCCCTTGTACGCGGATTTCTTTGGTTCGAGGAAGACGCGCGCGCCGGCCGGCAAGGATTTCGTCGATGCATAGATGCCGTCGTTGTATTTCAGCAGGTTGGCCTCCTTCTTCCCGCTGGCGTTGGCCACGTCAGCCAACTTGTCGCCGTCCAGGGCGGTCATGTAATTGCTTCCGTTGACCTCGCGAACGGCGCGGCGGCTCGACGCAGCGCGTGTCTTGGATTTTTCCGGCGCCCCGGGCTTGCTGGGGGCCGCGACGACCGCTT
>CAYMLN010000082.1:0-7855 GCA_964391045.1 uncultured Saprospiraceae bacterium | reverse complement strand
CGAGCAACAATTGCTGGCCCGTCTGGCCGCGGGCGTAGAACGTGCGCGAGACCTGCACGCCGCCGAAGGAGCGGTTGTCGAGCAGGCCGCCGTATTCGCGGGCGAAGGGCACACCCTGGGCGACACACTGGTCGATGATCGCGGTGCTCACTTCGGCGAGGCGGTATACGTTGGCCTCCCGGGCGCGATAGTCGCCGCCCTTGACCGTGTCGTAAAACAGGCGGTACACACTGTCCCCGTCGTTCGAGTAGTTTTTGGCCGCGTTTATCCCGCCCTGCGCGGCGATGCTGTGCGCACGGCGCGGGCTGTCGTGAAACGTGAAGCACTTCACGTTGTACCCAAGTTCGCCGAGCGAGGCTGCGGCCGCGGCGCCGGCGAGGCCCGTGCCCACGACGATGACGTCGAGGCGGCGTTTGTTGTTCGGGGCCACGAGGGGCACCGTGGACTTATAGTGTTCCCATTTTTCGGCGATAGGGCCGGGCGGGACTTTTCCGTCGAGATGTTTCATGTCGTTATGCTGCTTCAGGGCGAGGATGGCGGATTAACCGAGAAAGAAATGGTACAAGGGGATGATCGCGAAACCGGCGGGGACGACCACCGAGTAGATCCACCCGAGGGTGCGGATCGCCGGCGTGTATTTGCTGTGGTTGAGGCCGAGGGTCTGGAAGGCGCTTTGGAACCCATGGACGAGGTGCACCGCGAGGGCGAAGACGCCGACGAGGTAGACGGCCACGACCCAGAGTTCCTGGAAGGCGACATTGACCCGGCTGTAGATGTCCTGGACCGGCTCGTCATGTCCGGGATAGGTGACCATTTGGAGGACATCCAGGAAGCGCATCTTCACCCAGAAGTCGCCCATGTGCAGGCAGATGAAAGCGAAGATGAGGATGCCGAGCAGGGCCATGTTCTTCGACGCCCACGAGGCGCCGGCGACCTTGCCCACCTTGTAGCCCTGGCCCTTGGCCTGCCGGTTGGCCCGCGCGAGGATCACGCCCTGGATGGCATGCAGGAGGATACTGGCGTACAGGCCGATGGATACGACCTTGATCAGCGGGTTGTGCGACATGAAGGCGGCGTAGATGTTGAACGACTTGCCGCCGTCGTTGGCGAGCAACTGCAGGTTGCCGACCAGGTGTACGATGAGGAAGAGGATGAGGAAGATCCCGGTCAGACTCATGATGAGTTTCTGGCCGAGGGAGGAAGTGAGGAATCGGGTCAGCCAATTCATGATACGTGTGTCGTTGACTTCGTTTTGGTGAAGCGAAAACTTCAACAGCAAAGCTACCCCTCAGGGTTAACCGACCCGCGAAAATCGATTTATTTAGATAAATTCTAAGTTGAGGATCAATCATCTGCAGCAAGCCAGGACATTCCACAGCAGATGCGGCGACAGTCGATCCGTTTATCTTTACGCCATGCGGTCACTGTTGATTTTCGGGCTGCTGGCCCTGCCTTTATGCGGCCATGCCCAGGTGGATAAGGATTCCATGGCGTTCTTTATTCGGGAAATCTAGACCCGATCATTGCGCGAAGAAGCGGCCTCTCCATGGCTCCGCCCGCTCACCAAGGATATTGGCCATCGGCTGAGTGGGTCCGACGGCGCTGCACGGGCGGTCGATTACACGGCATCGCTTCTGCGGGGGCTGGGCCTGGATAAGGTCTGGCGCCAACCCGTGATGGTGCCGCATTGGGTGCGCGGAGACAAGGAGATCGTCGAGATGACCACAGCGACTGGCACTAAGCCGTTGAATGCCGTTGCCCTGGGCAACTCGGTGGGCTCCGGCCCGGCCGGCGTGCGCGGGGAGGTCCTGATGGTCATGTCGCTGGACGAACTGCGCGCCATGCCGGATGAGGCCGTTAAAGGAAAGATCGTCTTCTATAACCGGCCGATGGACCGCGGCTCGCTCAACACGTTCGGCGCATACGGAGGCGCGGCTGACCAACGTACCTCGGGTCCCGCCCTGGCCGCTTCGAAAGGCGCCGTAGGTACGGTCATCCGGTCGCTGGCGACGCGCAATGATGACTTCCCGCACACGGGTATGACCTCGCTTGCGGAAAACGGCCCAAATGCCCCGGCGGTGGGATTGAGCACCAACGATGCCGATGTTCTCGCGGAAGCGGTCAGTGCCGGCAAGACGGAGGTGTATATCCGGACAACGTGCCAAATGATGGAGGACGTGCTGTCCTATAATGTCATCGGCGAGATCCGCGGCACGACCTATCCAGACGAGATCATCCTGGTCGGCGGCCATCTCGACTCGTGGGACATCGGCGAAGGCGCCCATGACGACGGAGCCGGTTGCATGCAGTCCATCGAGGTGATGTACCGCCTGCGGCAAATGGGTTATAAGCCCAAGCGCACGATCCGCTGCGTGATGTTCATGAACGAGGAGAACGGCCTCCGGGGCGGCAAGGTCTACGCGGACTCCGCCTTCACCCGCAATGAATTCCATCTTGCGGCCATCGAGTCCGACGGCGGCGGCAGTACGCCGCAGGCCTTCGGTGTCTCGGCCGGCGAGGGCCGCCATCTGGACAAGCACCTGGCCCACCTGGGTGAGGCGGCATCGCTCCTGGAACCTTACGACATCGAACTCAAGCCCGGTGGCGGCGGCGCGGACATCGGCCCGCTGAAGCCGAAGGCCGGCCTCCTGATCGGCCTGCGTCCCGACAGCGCGCGATACTTCGACTACCATCATTCGGCCGCCGACGTGCTCGAGACCGTCAACCCGCGCGAGTTGGCCTACGGGTCAGCGACGCTGACCGCGCTTGTCTATCTCATCGATCAGTTCGGCATCGGCGAATGAAGACGATCCGCCTGCACGACCTCGACTTCGAGCCCTACCTGACGGCCGCGGCGATCGACGACCGCGTTGGGGAGCTGGCCCGCCGGATTCAATCCGACTATGGGGACAAGGATCCGGTGATGCTCATCGTCCTCAAGGGCGCCTTCATCTTTGCCGCGGACCTGGTGCGCAAGCTCGCCATGCCCCTGGAGATCGACTTCGTCAAAGTCTCGTCCTACGAAGGCACGGCATCCAGCGGCAAGCTGGACGAGCAGCTGCGCTGGCACATCCCACTGGCCAACCGGCATGTGATCATCGTGGAGGACATCGTTGACAAAGGCCATACGCTGGCCTACCTGCGGCGGGAGATCCTCCGGGAGCAACCCGCTTCCCTCGAGGTGGCCTGCCTGCTCTTCAAGCCGGAAGCCTACGGGTATGCCGAGGAGGTGCGTTACCATGGCTTCGCGATTCCCAATGCCTTTGTGGTGGGTTACGGACTCGATTATGACCAACTCGGCCGTCACCTCGACACGATCTACAAGGTGAAGGGCTGAGCGCGTGCCTTGCGTCCCTGCCTTAACAGAAGTTTAAGCGGTTATCCGTCTTTCGCGTATCCCATTTTCGATGGCAACGACGTTCATACATCGCATTATTTTCACACCAACAATATCAAACATCATGAAAACCACTGCAGCTTTTCTCCTCCTTTTCTTCGCCGCCCTCACCGGCGCCACGGCCCAGGAATACGCGATCGTCACCTCGGTCGAATCGATCATTCCGATGGGTCTCGGTCGTTCGCGCATTATCTATAACAAGGAGGATATGGATCCCGCCAACTATACCCGCAACCGGGCCGACGGGAATTCGTCCCAACAACTCGACATGGTCAAGCGCAAGGAGATCAAGGTCGAGGACTTTGAAGAGACGAAGCTCCTCAACTTCTTCAGCGCGACGGGGATCAATTTCCAAAACATCGCTTCCAACGATGCCATGATCTCTGGGAAGCTCAACGAGATGTCGGCTGCGGGATGGACTCTGGCGTTCGTCGTGACGGGCGTGGAAAGCAACGCGGGGACCGAGGACGGAGAAGGGATCTTCGTCACCCGCTATATTTTCAAGCGCTGACCTGACCAGTCGCGGGCCGCGTGAACAACCGGTCTGGCTGTCGGGTTTCCATGCCTCCGGTGTAACGCCGGGCCGGCCGGCAATGACTTTGCCGTCCTGTCCGGCGTTCCGGTTTATGGCGTAATTTTGCATGGTATATGCAAGGGCAAGACAACAGTGGCGGGACCGCCGATCGAAAGCAGGATCACATTGATCTGGCCTTCAAGTCGGGCATGGGTCGGTGGACAGCCGATGAGCGGTTTTATTATGAGCCTATGCTGGCCGGGCATCCGCCTTCCGATCTAGACCTGAGCGTTGAGTTCCTTGGCAAGACCTTGCGGGCCCCGATGTGGGTCAGCAGCATGACCGGCGGCACGGAGAAAGCCCTGATGATCAATCGCCGCCTGGCCGAGGCCTGCGGCAAGTTCGGCTTGGGCATGGGTCTCGGCTCGTGCCGTCCGTTGCTGGACAGCCTGGACCGGTTGCAGGATTTCGACGTCCGGGACATCATCGGACCGAACCTCCCCCTCTACGCGAATCTCGGCATTGCCCAGATCGAGGAGCTCTTCGCCCAGGGCCGCGCAGAACAGATCGGTGTGCTGATCGACCGCCTGCGCGCCGACGGGCTGATCATCCATGTCAATCCCTTGCAGGAATGGCTGCAACCTGAGGGCGACCATATCCTTTCGCCCCCGATTGACACGATCGGCCGTGTCCTCGACCACTTTTCCTTTCCTGTCGTGGTGAAGGAGGTCGGCCAGGGATTCGGCCCGGGTAGCATTGCCGCGCTCATGCAAATGCCTGTCGCCGCCATTGAGCTCGCCGCGCACGGCGGGACGAATTTTGCGAAGCTCGAATTGCTTCGCTCTGACGAGCAAAAACGCAACATGTTCGAGGCCGTCGCCCGGTTGGGCCATTCGCCGGAAGAAATGATCGAGTGGATCAATCTCTTCCCCTTCGAGGAAGGCCAGGAGGCGCGATGCACCCAGTTTATCATCTCCGGCGGGGTAGGCGACTTCCTTGACGGATATTATTACCTCAATGCCATCCGGTATACCTCCGTGTACGGGCAGGCCAGTGCATTCCTTCGCTACGCGACCGTTTCGCAGGAGGCGCTGGACCAATTCATCGCATCGCAGATCCAGGGCCTGAAGCTGGCCCAGACCTTCCTTAAGGTCAGGTAAGTCCACATGAACGACAAGACCATCTCCGGGTTCTCGAAGTTGTCCAAGGTGGGCAAGATCAAGTGGATCGTTGAAAATTTCTTCAAGGATCCCGAGACCGTCAAGCGCGAGCTCGCCAGTTACCTGCTCGCCAACGAAGAGCAGCAGCAGATCCTCGACGGGTTTATCGAGAACACGATCAGCAATTATCCGCTGCCCCTGGGCGTAGCGCCCAACTTCCTGATCAACGGCGTGCCATATGTGGTGCCGATGGTCACGGAGGAAAGTTCGGTCGTGGCGGCCGCGGCCGCCGGGGCGAAGTTCTGGCTCGACCGGGGCGGCATTCACGCGAAAGTCATCGAGACGACCAAGGTCGGCCAGGTGCATTTCCTGTGGTACGGCGAACCCGCCGCACTCGCTGCTCAGGAAGAAGCGCTTCGCGAGTTCCTCATTGAAAGTTGCCGGGACATTACGCGCAACATGGACGAGCGCGGCGGCGGCATTCGCAACATTACGTTGCTCAATTTCACCGATCGCGAACCCGGACTGTACCAGCTCATGCTGGAGGCCGACACGCGCGACTCGATGGGGGCCAACTTCATCAACTCCATCCTCGAGCACTGCGCCGGCATCCTGCCCGCCTGGATCGATCGCCACGTGCCTTCGGCGGATGATGTGCCGGCCCCGGAGGTGATCATGTCGATCCTCTCGAATTACACCCCGAATTGCCGCGTCCATGTTTGGGTGGAATGCCCGCTGGCCGACCTCGGCCAGTTTGACGGCGGCCTCAGCCCCGAGGAGTTCGCGCGTCGATTCTACACCGCCGTGCGCATTTCGCATATCGATCCGTACCGCGCTACGACGCACAACAAGGGCATCTTCAACGGCATCGATGCGGTCGTCATCGCCACCGCCAATGACTTCCGCGCCGTCGAAGCCTGCGGACATACCTGGGCTGCGCGGTCCGGCCGCTACAAGGGCCTGACCAAGTGCTCCATCATCGACGGCAAGTTCCGCTTCGAACTCGAGATCCCCATGGCCGTCGGCACGGTCGGGGGATTGACAACGCTGCACCCGCTTGCCCGCCGCTCCCTCGAGATGCTCGGCAATCCGGATGCGAGGACCCTCATGATGATCATCGCCGCAACCGGGCTCATGCAGAATTTCTCCGCCGTGCGATCGCTTGTCACAACGGGCATCCAGAAGGGCCACATGCGCATGCACCTGCATAACATGCTCCTGCGCCTGGAGGCGACGGAAGAGGAGGCGCATGCGGCGATTGCCCATTTCGAGAACAGGACGGTGTCGTTTGCGGAGTTGCGGAAATTCATCGAGGCCTGGCGGCAGAAGCCGGTGTCTAATGAAGTTTAGAAGGTTTAGAGGGTTTAGAGGGGTTGCATGAGTCTTGTGGTTCCCACAGAGGCGCAGATAGCCTTAATGACATCCTGTCGACATGCAGATCTGTCTTGCATACCGGATTTGTATTGCCCTGAATCGAGAACACAGATCTGCGCGCTCTACCTTAACCAGGTGCTCAATTGCGGAGCAATCGATGGATTATTAATGCAGGGTATTCCTTGAGATTCTTTGCGCCTCTGTGGGAAATTTGTCATACCCCTGTTAACGACAATCCCAATCGTGAGCCGGTCGTTGTTTCATACGCCCGCAGATCTTTCCCCGCATGCGGGAATTCGCCATAATTTTGCCCCCTATGTTTCCGGAGTATGATGTCATCGTCGTCGGGGCCGGCCATGCCGGCTGCGAGGCCGCCGTGGCCGCGGCCAACATGGGCAGCCGCGTGCTGCTCGCGACGATGAACATGCAGACGATCGCCCAGATGAGCTGCAATCCCGCCATGGGCGGGGTGGCCAAGGGGCAGATCGTGCGCGAGATCGACGCCCTCGGCGGTTACAGCGGCATCGTGACGGATCATACCATGATCCAGTTCCGCATGCTCAACCGGTCGAAGGGGCCGGCCATGTGGAGTCCCCGCGCCCAGAGTGACCGGCTCCGCTTTGCGGAAAAATGGCGCCTCATGCTCGAGGCCAACCCGCTCGTCGACTTCTGGCAAGAGATGGTCACCGGGCTGGTCGTCAAGGACGGCCGCGTCGCCGGTGTTCGCACGGGCCTCGGCCTCGAGATCCCGGGCAAGGCGGTCGTGCTGACCAATGGCACCTTCCTCAACGGGATCATCCACATCGGGGAGAAGCAGTTTGGCGGCGGGCGCGCGGGCGAGAAGGCCGCGACCGGCATCACCGAGCAGCTCGTCGAGCTCGGCTTCGAGGCCGGGCGGATGAAGACCGGGACACCGCCGCGGATCGACGGACGCTCCCTGGATTATTCCCGCATGGAAGAGCAGCCCGGCGACGAACCCGCCGGCCGTTTTTCATACACCGAGACGCCGCCATTGTTGCACCAGCGTCCCTGCCATATCACGTACACCTCACAGGAGGTGCATGACCTGCTCAAGCAAGGCTTCGATCGCTCACCGATGTTCAACGGGAGGATCCGCGGCCTCGGCCCGCGCTACTGCCCGTCGATCGAGGACAAGGTCGACCGCTTCGCCGACAAGGACCGGCACCAGCTCTTCGTCGAACCCGAAGGATGGGACACGGTCGAGGTGTATGTCAACGGATTCTCGTCGTCCCTGCCCGAGGATGTGCAGTACAAGGCCCTTCGGAAGGTCCCGGGTTTCGAGAACTGCCGGATGTTCCGTCCGGGCTATGCGATTGAGTACGACTATTTTCCGCCGACGCAGCTCGAGCCGACACTTGAGACGCGTCTCGTCAAGAATCTCTTCTTTGC
>CAYMLN010000081.1:6053-7898 GCA_964391045.1 uncultured Saprospiraceae bacterium | reverse complement strand
AGACGTTCAAGCACGGTGAGATCGACGCGGCCGCCTGCGTAACCGGCAAGCCGGAAAGCCAGAGCGGGATCCGCGGCAGGACGGAAGCCACAGGCCGCGGCGTGTACTACGCCATGCGCCAGTTCCTCTCCTATGCCGATGATTGCAAGGCGCTGGGCATGACGCCCGGCATCGCCGGCAAGACCTTGGTCATCCAGGGCCTCGGCAACGTGGGATCCTACAGCGGCACCATCTCCCAGGAGGAAGGCGATGCCATTGTCATCGGGGTCTCCGAGATCGAGGGTACCATCTACAGTGAAAAGGGCATCAACATCGATAAGCTGATCAAGTACCGCAAGGACAAGGGCACGATCCTGGGCTTCCCGGGCACGAAGACCCTGCCCAATCGCGAAGACTGGGTCGCCATCGATTGCGACATCCTCGTGCCGGCCGCCCTCGAGAGCCAGATCCACACGGACAATGCGAAGAAGGTGAAGGCCAAACTGATCGCCGAAGCCGCCAACGGCCCGGTCACCTCCGAGGCCGAGGACATCCTCCGCAAGAAAGGCATCATGATCCTGCCGGACATGTACGCCAACGCCGGCGGCGTGACCGTGTCCTACTTCGAGTGGCTCAAGAACCTCTCCCACATGCGCTTCGGCCGCATGGAGAAGCGGTTTACCGAGAATTCACTCGGCAACATGCTGTCCACGCTCGAACGCCTCACCGGCAAGTCGGTGACCGCGCGCGAGAAGGATTTCCTGACCCACGGCGCCGACGAGATCGATCTCGTGCGCTCGGGCCTCGAGGATACCATGGTCAATGCCTATGACGAGATCCGCGAGACGTATAAGCGCCGCAAGGGCGTCGAGGACCTGCGGTCCGCCGCCTTTGTCGTCGCGCTCAATAAGATCGCGGGTGACTATATCCGCCTCGGGATCTTCCCGTGATGCATCCTTGAATTGACACTCCGGCCGGCTTGCCGGAACATCGGCGAGCCGGCCTTTTCTTTCACTTTTTTCCAAAGTTCCCTTATCCCGCGTATCATGGAAGGACTGGACAAGATCGATTTCCACATCCTGCGCCTGCTCCAGGAAAACAGCAACATCACCAACCTCAGTTTGTCCAACCAGATCGGCCTTTCCCCGGCACCGACATTGGAACGCGTGAAGAAGCTGGAGAAGGGCGGAGCCATCCGGAGCTATCATGCGGATGTCGATCCGCAGTCTCTCGACCTCAATGTCCTGACCTTCATCCTGGTCAACATCACCTGGCATAAGCACAACGCGGCCGATAACTTCCTCCGCCAGGTCAACGAGATCGACGAGATCACGGAATGCTATACGATCACCGGCGACGGCGATTTCCTGCTCAAGGTGATCTGCCGCGACCTGCAGGCGTACCAGAACCTGCTCTTCAACGTCCTGTCGCAGGTTCCCGAAGTCGAGCGGCTCAAGACCCTCATGACCCTCTCCACCGTCAAGAACCGGAAGGTCCTCCCGTTCAATTACGACAAGGAGGGGTAAATCCCGTTACCTCCCGTTGTCTGCGTCCCGGTCCTCCTTGCTCTGGCGAATCACGCCGCCCGGCGGCCGGTCCTCCTGGCTGTTCGGTACGATGCATGCGCGCGACGACCGCGCCTTCCGCATGGCCGCTTTCCTGTATCCCCGTATCGAGGCCTGCGATCGCTATCTGGGCGAGATGGACCTCACCGGCCATCCGGTCCGCATCCAGCACGACTTTCGCATTTCCGCCGCATTTCCAGCGCGCACCTACGAAAAGATGAGGGCCCAATTGCACAAGTCCTTCGGCCTGGACATCGGTCTCTATGACCGCGTGCATCCCGTCGCCGTGATGGGGATGATT
>CAYMLN010000081.1:0-6043 GCA_964391045.1 uncultured Saprospiraceae bacterium | reverse complement strand
CAGGTCTCACTCGACGAACACCTCTGGGCGCATGCGCGAGACAAAGGCATACCCGTCGGCGGCCTGGAGTCCGTGGCGGAGCAACTCGCCATCCTCGCCGCCATCGACCCGCTGCCCGTCTGCCGGCAACTGCGCCAACTGTCCCGACGTCCGGAAGCCATGCGTCGACAGACGACACGGATGATCGGCCGCTATGCCGAAGGGGACATGGACGGGTTGTACCGGATGACCCGGGCCTCCCTCCATGGTCTGCGAAAGCCGGTCCTCTACGCGCGAAACGCGCACATGGTCCGGCGAATCATCGGCCTTGACCCCACGCAGTCGGCTTTCATCGCCGTCGGGGCGGCGCACCTTGGTGGTCGTTTTGGCCTCCTTGCCGGCCTCAAGCGTTTAGGATGGCGCGTCCGGGCTGTTCGGCTGCCAAATGGCGGCGAACAACCCGCGGGATCGGCCGATCCGTCGGAAAACTTCACCCCGGCCGAAACATAAACGAGGGCAGGCCGTTTCTGAGGGCGTATGCGCAACCTCCTGCCCCTGATCCTGGTCATCCTGCTTACCGCTGCGGCCCGGGCTCAATCGCCCATGACGGTCAGCGGATATGTGCGCGACGCGGCCACCGGCGAGACCCTTATCGGGGCCAACGTCACGCTCGAAGCGGATCCGCGGACCGGTACCGCCACCAACACATACGGCTTTTATTCCCTGTCCTTGACGCCCGGACCGCACACGCTGGTGTTCTCTTACCTGGGGTATGAAGCGCGAAAGGAGGTCATCGACCTGAAGGCCCCCCTGGCACTCAACGTAGACCTTCGGGAGGGCGTCACGATGCAGGAAGTGGTCGTCTCCGCGAAGTCGAACGAAGACGATGAGAATGTGCAAAGCACCTCGATGGGGCGCGTCACGCTGCCGGTCGAGCAGATCAAGGCCGTCCCGGCCCTGCTCGGCGAGGTCGACGTCCTCAAGACGATCCAGCTCCTGCCTGGCGTCTCCTCGGCGGGCGAGGGGAGCGCGGGCTTTTACGTGCGCGGCGGCGGCGCCGACCAGAACCTCGTACTCCTCGACGAGGCGGTCGTCTACAACAGCGGTCACTTCCTCGGGTTCTTCAGCGTGTTCAACTCGGATGCCATCAAGAACACCACGCTGATCAAGGGCGGCATTCCCGCCGTTTATGGCGGTCGCCTCTCGTCCGTCCTGGATATCCAGATGAAGGAAGGCAACAACCAGGATTTCGCTGCCGAAGGCGGCATCGGGCTGATCAGTTCGCGGCTCACGGTCGAAGGGCCGATCGTCGAGGGCAAGAGCTCCTTCCTGCTGAGCGGGCGCCGGACCTACGGTTTCGACCTGGCACAGCCGTTTATCCGACAGACCGATTTCGCGGGCACGAATTATTTCTTCTACGACGTCAATGCCAAGATCAACTATCAGTTTTCCCAGCGGGACAGGCTCTACCTGAGCGGCTATTTCGGGCGTGATGTGCTCAACCTCGCGCAACCGGGCCGGGATTTCGAGTTCCGCATCCCCTATGGCAACGCCACGACGACGCTGCGGTGGAATCACCTCTTCAACGACCGGCTGTTCTTCAACCTCTCGGCCATCTTCAACGATTACAAGTTCGCCGCCGGCTTCACCCAGGAGGATTTTCGCTTCCAGATCAATTCCGGCGTGCGCGACTTCGGGGCCAAGTTCGATTTCGAGTATTTTCACTCCAACGCGCACCAGTTCAAGTCGGGCCTGCACCTCACGCGGCACCGATTGACGCCCAACATCGTCAGCGGACAGGCCGGTGATGTGGCCTTCGATGCGAGCGCGTCACCGAAGTACGGCAACGAGTATGCCCTCTACATTCAGGACGACTGGCGCATCAACCCCTGGCTGCGCGCCAACCTCGGCCTGCGCGCGACCATGTTCCAGCAAACCGGCCCCTACACATCGACTGCGACCGGAAGGACCTATGGGCCGGGCGAGGTCGTCAAGACCTACGGGTCACTCGAACCGCGCATCTATCTACAGACGCAGCTCAGCCCGGATGATGCGATCAAGGCGGGGATCACGTCCACGACCCAGTACATTCACCTGGTCAGTAACAGCGCGTCGACCTTGCCGGCGGATGCATGGGTGCCCAGTACGGAAAATGTCAAGCCGCAGCGCGGCTGGCAATATGCCCTCGGATATTTCCGCAACTTCAACCGCAATACCTACGAAGCGTCAGCGGAGATCTATTACAAGTCCCTTCGCGACCAGATCGATTACCGGGAGAGTTTTGTCGACAACAGTGTCGACGACGTCGAGGCCGAGTTTGTCTTCGGTGACGGGGAAGCTTATGGGCTGGAACTCTTCCTTCGCAAAAACGAAGGCGTGCTTACCGGGTGGGTGGGCTATACGATCAGCCGGACGACCCGCACCTTTCCCGATATCGAGAACGGCCGCCGCTATCCGGCCATCTTCGACCGTACCCATGACATCAGTGTCGTCGGAAATTACAAGATCAGCCCGAAACTGTTGGCCGGAGCAGTCTTCGTATACGCTACCGGCCGGGCCTATACGCCACTGGAACGCGTTTACCTGATCGAGGGCAACCTGCAGCCGGATTACGGCCCCCGGAATAGCAGTCGCCTGGAGCCATACCACCGCCTGGACCTGTCGCTGATCTACACACCGAAACCCTTCAGCAAGAAACGGTTCACGTCGGAGTGGGTCTTCTCCGTCTACAACGTGTACAACCGGTTAAACACCTTCTTCCTCTATTCGGACCTGGATACCGACATCGAGTCGGGCTCGGCAACGATACAGGCCTACAAGGTTGCATTGTTCCCGATCATTCCGTCCATCACCTGGAACTTCAAATGGAGATGAGCCCCGTCCGATACCTGGCAGGCCTGCTGGCCGCAATGACCTTGTTCTCCGCCTGCGAGCAGGAATTCTACCCGCCGCCTCCGCCGGACGGTGACAAATATGTGGTCGAAGGCCACATTGAGGCGGGTGAACGGGCGCTTCCGGCGTATGTGATCCTGACCACGACCTTTCCCTTCTACGGGGAGATCGGGCCGGATTCGATCAACAGCGCGTACGTCCACGACGCCCTGGTGACCGTCTCCGACGGAGACAAGACGGTGGTGCTCACGGAGATCTGCCTCAACGACCTGGAGCCGGAACTGCGGGAGATTGTGGCGCAGATCCTCGGATTCGATCCCGACAGCCTGGCCGTTGACATCTGCGCTTACATCGATATCAACCGGGAGCTGCAGGGGCGCGAAAGCGCTACGTATGCACTTCACATCATTACGGCTGACGGAGATACCATCACCTCCTCGACCACCATTCCGCCCATGGTGCCGCTCGACAGCCTGCGATTCGGCCCGCCGCCGGGCGACCCCAGTGACACGCTGGCCCAGCTGCTGTGCTACATCGCCGACCCGCCGGGCGTGCGCAATTACTACAGGTATTTCGGTTCGACGAACGGCGGACCCTACGAGACTGGGTTCGGCAGTGTGACGGAGGATCTCTTCTTTGACGGCAAGGCCTTCGAGTTCAACATTCCCAACCCGCAGACGACCAGCGGGGACGTCGAGCCGGAGGAATTCGGGTTGTATTACATCGGGGATACGGTTTCCGTCAAATGGTGCATGATCGACGGTCCCCATTACGATTTTTGGAATACTTTAGAGTTCAGTAATGCCAATCAGGGTCCCTTCGCCAATTACACCCGGCTCCAGTCCAATGTGCAGGGCGCGTTGGGCATCTGGGGCGGGTACAATGTGAAGTACTACGACCTGATCGTGGCCTATTGAACCATACGTATGGCGCATACATTGCTCGAGGATGCCGGTGCCGGGGTGGAGATCCGCCGGCACACCAAGGTGGCTGTCCTGTTTGGCGCCACCGGGCTCATCGGGCAGCAATGCCTGCGCAGGCTCCTGGTCCACCAGGCATATGACAAGGTCATCTCTATCGGCCGCAAGCCGATCAAGGCTTCGCATCCCAAGCTCATCCACTATGAGGTGGACATGTCGCATCCCGACCATTACCGCCACCTGATGCGCGGCGACGATCTCTTCATCGCCATGGGCACGACGATGAAGAAAGCCGGGAGCAAGGAGGCGTTTCATGCGGTCGACCACGACCTGATCTTCACGATCGCCAAGACCGGCGCCCTGCAAAACATCAACCAGCTCATCCTCGTCTCGTCCCTCGGCGCCGACAGTCGCTCGCTCGTGTTCTACCTCAAGGTCAAGGGCGAACTCGAGGACGACGTCCGCCGGTTGCCGTTCTGGGCCGTGCATATCATGCGGCCGGGCCTGCTCCTGGGCAACCGGCAGGAAGAGCGCTTCGCCGAGCGCTGGGCCGGCAAGCTGGGCAAGGGCCTGCAGCGGTTTTCCGGCAGCATCATCGGCGACCTCGCGCCGATCCAGGCCGACGACGTGGCCAAGGCGATGGTGGTCGTCGCCCAAAGCCTTCGCCCGGGCACGCATATTCATTTCGGCAGTGAGATGGCGGGCATGGCCCGGCGGTTTGCCGAGTAACAATCAACACAATCACGATGAACGAAAATCAATCCGATATCCGCATCCGTATCCGGCTCGACGCGCAACGCATTCCCGATCATATCGAGTGGGAGGCTTCCGATGCGAATCAATCCCATCCGTCCGAAAGCAAGTCGATCTTTCTCGCGCTGCTCGACAAGGAGACCCTCGACACGTCGACGCTTTTCCTCTGGACGAAAGAGTGCCAGGTCGCGGAAATGGACCGCAACGTCTTCTACGCCTTGTCGGCCCTCGCCGACGGCTATTACAAGGCCACGCAGCACACCGCGCTGGCCAACGAAATGCGCCGCTTCGTGCAGTACTTCGGCGAGAAGACCGGGATCGTCCCGACCGAGCCTGAGCCAGGTGCATGACCCCGCCGATCTTCCGGAATGACGAAGCCGGCCGGGCCGCCTTCCGCACCCTGGCGCTGCGGGTGGTCGACTGGCTCAATGCGTATTACAAGGACATCGACGGGTTCCCGGTGCGCAGCCAGGTCCGTCCGGGCGACGTGTACCAGGCCTTTGGCGACAAACCGCCTGTAGCGCCGGTCGATGCGGACGACCTGTTCCGTGTACTGGATGAAGTCATCCGCCCCGGCATGACGCACTGGCAGCATCCGCGGTTCTTCGCGTTCTTTCCGGGCAACACGAGTTTCCCCTCGATCGCGGGCGAGATGCTCACCGCCGGCATGGCAGCACAATGCATGATGTGGGAGACGTCGCCGGCGGCGGCCGAACTCGAACAACGCACGCTCGAATGGTGCCGCGACCTGCTGGGACTGCCCCGTGATTGGGAAGGCGCGATCCAGGATACGGCCTCGACGGCGACGCTGACCGCGCTCATTACGGCGCGCGAGTGGAAATCTGGCTACCGCATTTCCAGGCGCGGATTCGACGGTACGGTCTATCGGGTCTACGCTTCGGCGCAGGCCCATTCTTCTGTGGAAAAGGCCGTGCGCATGGCCGGCTTCGGCACCGACAACCTCGTGCGCGTGCCCGTCGATGCGCAACTGGCCATGCGGGCAGACGCCCTCGAGACGATGATCGAGGCGGATATACGCCAGGGCTATCTTCCCGTCGCTGTCGTATCTACACTCGGCACGACCGCGACCGGGGCCTTGGATCCGACTGCGGCGATCAGCCGGATCGCGGGCCGTTACGGGATCTGGCATCACGTCGATGCCGCCTACGCCGGCACAGCCCTCATGCTTCCGGAGTACGCCCACTTGCGCGAAGGCCTCGACGGCGCCGACAGTTTCGTCTTCAACCCGCACAAGTGGATGTTCGTGCAGTTTGACTGCAGCTGCTACTACGTGCGCGAACCCGAGTTGCTCCTCCGCGCGATGAGCATCAACCCTTCGTACCTGATGAGCGCGCAGGGCGATGCCGTGCGCGATTATCGCGACTGGGGCATCCCGCTGGGCCGGCGCTTTCGCGCGCTCAAGCTGTGGCTCACGCTCGCGCTGCTCTGCACGGCCGCCAATGCCGAACGCCTGCGCGAACAAATGCGCCTGGCGGAAG
>CAYMLN010000080.1:0-7904 GCA_964391045.1 uncultured Saprospiraceae bacterium | reverse complement strand
CCAGTGGCCCGGTTTGGTAGCAGAGAAGCTGTTCGACACGCTGTTCGTGCCGGCCATGACATACCGGGCCGCCTGGCAATCGCCTTCCAACATCGCGCTGGTCAAATACTGGGGCAAACACGGCATCCAGCTTCCGCGCAATCCTTCGCTGAGTTTCACCTTGTCGGCATGCCTGACAAAGATGACCGTCGAGGTCGTGCCTGAGGCGGAGAAGCCTGACGTGGAGGTCTACTACGAAGGCACGCCGCGCCCGGCATTCGAAGGCAAGATCCGCGCCTTCTTCGGCCTGCTGCACCAACACTTCCCCTGGCTGGCACAGGCCTCGGTTCGTATCGATTCGACCAACACCTTCCCCCATGGCGCCGGCATCGCCTCGTCGGCCAGCGCGATGAGCGCCCTGGCCCTCTGCCTGTCCGACATCAACGACCAGCTCGCCGGCGGCCGCCTGGGCAACGACACGTCGTGGTGGCAACATGCCGCCGAGATCGCTCGCCTGGGCTCGGGCAGCGCCTGCCGCTCTCTCTTTCCGGTCGCGGCCCTGTGGGGCGCCACCGGCGGGATAGACGACAGCAGCGATTCGTACGCGATCCCATGGGCAGACCGCGTCCAACCGTTTTACCGGGACTACTGCGACACGATCCTGATCGTGAGTTCGGCCGAAAAGGCCGTCTCCTCCACCGCCGGCCATGAGCTGATGAACCTGCTGCCCTACGCCCGGACGCGATACGCCGAGGCGCAGCGGAACATCGAGCGCCTCATCGATACCCTGGCCAGCGAGGACTCGGTCAACGACTTCATGACGATCTGTGAGACGGAAGCGCTGCAATTGCACGCGCTCATGATGAGCGGTGACGCACCCTTCATCCTCATGGAGCCGGGCACGCTGGCGATCATCAAGGCCGTATGGGCTTTCCGCAAGGAGACCGGCCTGCCGGTATGCTTCACCCTCGACGCCGGACCGAATGTCCACCTGCTCTATCCCGCCGACCACCGCATCCCCGTCATGGACTTCGTCCGCACGAAACTGGCGGCCCACTGCGCAGACGGACGCTTCATCGAGGACAAGGTCGGCACCGGCCCGGAACGCCTCACCGGCAAGCCGGCCGAGCCGGATTACCTGCTGGCCTGAGGAGGCTTATCCTTAAGGTTGCATCTCTTCTTGGTCTTTCTGTATTGTTGTGCCATGGCTTCTTCTCGGTTCTCACAGAGACACAGATTATGCCGCGGAGACACAGCTTTTTGTCTTTGCGGATGCTGCGGCTCCGCGGCTCTGCGCGAGCACGGAAACCTCGCCGGGCGGATCTGGCGTTCCGCTAAAAAATAATTAAAATTAGAACGTGACCTGTCCGCGTTACCCCGCAAATCGGAGCCACATCAAATGATTCGGATTGCTATGCGTCGCCGAGATCTCGAAATCATACCGCCCCGCGACCACCATCCCATTCCGCCGGTAAAACGCGATCGCCCGATGATTCTCCGTCCACGTATAGAGCCAGATGCCCGCCTGCCTGTGTTGCCGGGCCAGCTCTACCTGATGGTCCCATAGCGCCTGTCCCACACCGCGTCCGTGAACGCTGGAGAGCGTGTATATCCGCTCCAGCTTGGCCACGGGAGCGGCCAATATTTCCGGATGGACCTGGTCGAAGATGATCTTCGCATACCCCGCCAGCTCCCCGTCCAAAAACGCAAGGGTGAACCAATTCCGCTGATCATCAAGCTCCTCCCGCAGGATGGCTTCGGTCAGCTTGCGATCCATATACTGCCGGATATCCTCCGCCGACGCACTGTGCCCATGAGACTCGACAAACGTCTGCCGGGCCAGCGGGGTCAGGATGCCTGCATCAGTTGGTTGTCCTCGGCGCAGTTCAATGCCCATCGTCCGGCGTATGAGAGGCTGACATCGTGTGGGGGTAATGGATGAAAATAATCAAATCCGGAAAGGATAACGACGCAACGATATGTATTGACAATGATCTGCGTCTCTGTGGGGCAATCTGCGTCTCTGCGGGAACCGGAAATGCACCATGCTGTTGGATTAGCCATTTATTAAACAACCAATACCTCAAATCCCAAATGCCCCCGGATACACCACCACCCCCGACACGCCGCGCAACCCATACGGCACCAGCTCCATCGCCATGAAGACCTCGTCCGGCACGTCGAACGGCGCCTGGATGGCCCATGTGGAGGCGGGCCGGAAGCCAAACCGCGGATAATAATCTTGATGCCCGAGCACGATACAGGAGGCGTGGCCCAGGCGACGGGCCATGCCCAGTCCGGCCCGGATGAGCCGGCCGCCAATGCCATGTCGCTGGTGCGCGGGCAAGACCGCCACGGGCGCCAGGGCAAGACTGTCCGCTTCCTCACCCGAAGCATTGCGAATGTGGATTCGTGTAAAGAGGATATGGCCCACGATCACATCGTCGATCAAGGCGACCAATGAAAGCGCAGGCATGAACGCATCGCCCTGTCGCAATGCCTCGACAAGGTTCGCTTCATCGTCCTGGCCAAAAGCTGCCTGGTGGAGCTTGTGTACGGCGGCATGGTCGGCCGCCTGCTCCTCCCGGATCACGATCGGCCGTTGGTCTTCGGGTTGCATGCGCCGCAAAGGTAGGTTTCGCCTCCGGTACCGCGGGAGGCAGCAGTTGGAGGGCGTGGGGTATCTTGGGAGAGGAACATCTAACCATGACGCGAAGAACCACCCCGGGCCGGGGTCTCACACTAGCCCTGGTCCTCTTGTTGTCCGCCCTCGGGAGCGCGAAAGCCCAGGCGGACTTTTACCAGGTGTTCGGCCCCGACAAGGCCGACCTGTGCAGGGATTCCATATCCTACTACGCCATCGAGACGAGCGCACAGCTGACCACCACCAGCTGGACCATCATTCCCGGGGCCACCGCGGTGCTGGTCAGCCCGGATACCTATTCGACCGGCGTCAGTTTTTTTGCACCGGGCAGTTATGTCCTGGTCGCCTTGTCCACGACGGCAAACGGCGGCACACTCATTGACTCCGTCTTCATTGACGTGATCGGGCTGGATATCCGCCCGGAGGTGATCGGATGTTATGTCAAGGCACCCGATGATGCGTGTTATTCCGTATGCGCGTTTTCCCACACGATCGTCTCGCTGCCGAATCCCGGGTCTAACGCGGAGATCATCGTTACCGGCGCCGATGACTATACCTACCTCGGCCCGTCGTCGGTCGATATCACCTGGGGCGCCGGCGGCACAGGCCACGTGATCTTCCAGAGCGCAGGGTGTTCATACGACTTGTGCTTTGACATCCTGCCCCAACCCGTCGCAGCGTTCACGACACAACCCTCGGCGGTCAACGATACGATCGTGGTGTGCCGGAACCAGCTTGTTGCATTCGAAAACACATCGTCAAATAGTCTCACGTACACCTGGGCCTTTGACGACGGAATGTCGGACACGGGCTTCGACGCCACACATGCATATACAGACGCGGGCTTTTATACCGTGACGCTCACCGCTGAAGGGATCTGCGATTGCCGCGACGAGGCCAGTGTGGTGGTTTCCGTCCTGCCCGCGCCCGCACCGGAGCTGGATTGCGTCAACAGCGTTTGCCCCGAGACCCGCCAGCGATACACGGTATCCCCGGCCGGCTGCGCCACATATTCATGGACTGTTTCGTCAAACGGCACTGTGGTCAACGGCGGCGGACCCGCCGATGATTTCATCGAGATCATCTGGCACGAGGGACCGGACGGGATCATCAGCCTATCGGTCGATGGTTGCGCGACGGCGTATTGTTCGTTCACCAATGTGTTCCGCATCCCGATCATTTCACCCGACGGTCCGATCGCCGGGGATGCGAGCGTATGCAGCGGCGAACTGTCAACCTATACAGTCCCTGATTTCCCGGGGGCAGTATACCAGTGGTCGGTTGGTCCCTCAGGAACGATCGTCGGGGATGCCGATGCATCCTCCGTCGTGGTGAAGTGGGATGATGTCAATGCCGTCACGTCCTCATGGGTCATGGTGACGTATGAGAATTGTTTCCTCGACTGCGGCGGCGAGGATGTATTGTCCGTCCAGATCACACCCGAGATCCGGTTGACCGGAGACGTCCAGGTGTGTCAAAATGATATGGGATCCGTCGCGGCATTCGCCGGCTTTGGATCGCCATCACCCGTATCGGTCAGTTGGTCCCTGGTTGATGCATCCGGCAACATTGTCGCTACCTCCGGCCCATCGACGACATGGAATCTCGTCTTCGCATTTCCCCCGGGCGTGTACACCTGGGTCGCACACAATGCATCACCCGCATATTGCACGGAAACAGCGAGTCTGGCGGTCGAAGTGACCGCCACACCGGCAACGCCGCTCGGGATCCTCGGGGAACGGACGATATGTCCGGGCCAGATGTATGGCTATACGGTCGATGCCGCCGGCACATACGGCGCTGTATGGACGATCACCGATGGCGCCGGCGTCTTCACGTACACCGGCCAGTCTTGCGCGCACACATTCGGACCGGCGCCACCGTACTCGGTATCGGTTCGCCACACCGACGTCCAGTATGCCGCCTGCGTATCCGACCCCGTGACGATCACACTGGGCACCGTCGCCGGCCTGTCCATCTCGGGACCGGATGAAGGCTGCCTGAATGCGATCGACACGTTCACGACGGATTATGTCAACGGGGTGGACTACGTGTGGTCCGTCATCCCGGCGGATCACGGGGAAATCCGGAGCAGCGATCTCAACAACGTCCGCGTGTTCTGGACGCAACCCGGCATGGCGACTCTGCGCTTGCAGGTATGCGGCGTGACGATCGACAAACCGTTCGTGGTGAATGCCCTGCCTGCATTCGGAATCACCGGCCCGATGGCCGCCTGCCCGGGCGCAACCGTGGCCGTATCGACGGACCAGCCTGCCTACGCGCATACATGGTCGAACGAATCCGGAGCCGTGGTCGGCTCGGCCCCGGTGGCGCTCCTGATGCCCGGCGCATATAGTGTGGCCGTAACCGACGGAAACAGTTGCGTGGCCGAAAAAACGTTTGCCGTGACGGCCCATCCCCAGCCGGAGGTGCACCTGTCGAGTCCGGTGGATGTGTATCACTGCAACCTGATCCCGGCCGGCGTCGAGATCTATGCGAACACGGACGGTGCCGGCTATCAATTCACGTGGTTCCAGGATGGCAACGCGCTCGCGGCATCCGGCCCGACGTACACGGTCGGCGACTTCGGCACCTATCATGTCGCCGTGACCAACAGTCAGGGATGCACGACGGTCTCGGACCCGATCACGTATGTCAACTGCTGTCCACCCGCAAACTGCGGGATTAACCTGGACGGCATGTTTCCGGGCAGTTGCACGTTTTTTCCCGTCGATTTCCTCATCGACATCGACCGCATGGAATGTGACAAGCACCGCTACATCCCGATGCTCGCCGGCATCGCACCCGGACAAACGACCTGGTTTATCCAAAGCGTCAGCCGGGGAATCCTCGGTGTTGTCCAGGCGGATACACTCACATACGCATACGACAAGCCGGGGTATTACCTGATCGAGGTCGTGAGTTCGCTGACCGGCTGGCCCTATGGCGTCGATGAGTGCGGGCACTACGAGAAGTTCGTGGATACAGTGCGCGCCGTGGCCGACTTCCGCCACGAGGGCACCTGCGCCGGCGCGGCGATCACCTTCGAAGACCTGACGACCTTCCTGCCCGGCGAGAACATTGCGTCCTGGGCCTGGGATTTTGGCGATCCCGCCAGCGGTGCCGACAACTTCTCGGGGCTACGGCATCCATCGCATGTGTATGCCAACCCCGGGAATTATACCGTCACCCTGACGATCACCATGGCCAGCGGATGTTACTCCATCCGAACCGCTACGATCCCGATCGACGGCGGACCCGCACTGGCCCCGGTCTACGATCCGGTCTTCTGTGTCAATGAAGCGCAGGCCTTTGCGCTGACGGGCGAGTTGTTCGATATCCAGTGGGACTTCGGCGATCCGCCGAGCGGACCGGAGAATACCGCAGAAACGGGATCCGTCTTCCACACGTTCGCATCGCCGGGCACATACGCCATCTCCGTATCGGCGGCCAATATTCTCGGTTGCGCGTCGACGACATCCCTGTCCGTCGATATCGTGCCAAACGGGCTGGCCGGCCTGATCGACGTGGTTCCGCTCATGCCCCTGTGCGCCGGCGATACTGCCGTGCTCACGGCGCCTGCAGGTGGCACAACGTGGCTTTGGAATACCGGCGAGATTACACCGGTCATCGAAGTCTCCGCCAGCGATCAATACGGCGTCCTGATCCGGGATGCGTTTGGATGCACATATTCACCACCACCCGTCTTCGTCCCGGTCCTGCCCAAACCCGAAGTGATCATCCGCGCCCGCGAGATCCTGGGGGTCGGCATGTACGGTCCGTGGACCTTCGCCCTTTCGTTGTGCGAAGGCCAGGCATTCGAGCTTTCGGCGTTCTCGACCGGCAACGGCGCGTGGTCCTGGACCACCGGCGAGGGCACGCAGGTCATCCAATTCACCGACGAGGGCGGTAACCTGCCCGGACCCGGGCTGCACGAGTATGGCGTACAGGTCACCGACCTGGCGAATGGCTGCGTATCGGACAGCGCGATCGCGATCGTCGAGATCTTCCCGGTGCCCGATGCGCCCGTGATCGTTCTCGCCGCCGGATCGGCATGCAGCCACACGGACAATGTCCTCTCCGTCTCTAATCCCGAACCCGGCGTGACCTACGTTTGGTCGGACGGGCAGACCGGACAAAGCATCACCGTCACGGATGCCGGGCCGTATTATGTCGAGGCGAGCAACGCGAGCGGCTGTTCGCAGGTCAGCAACATCGTCACGATCGAGCCGTCCGCCCCGGTCGACCGGATCCCCGGCGGTTGTTTCATCGCCTGCGATCCGCTGACCGTTTGCCTGCCGCCGCTGCCGGATGCGGTCTCGTATGTGCTGTACCGGGATGGGCTGCAAATCGACGCCGGCAGCGGCTGGCCATCGTCTTTCACGATCGACCAGGACGGGAGTTATACGTTTGAGGTCAACTCGGCCAACGGATGTGTTGCCACATCGGATCCGTTGGATGTTTCATTGTATACGGGTGTCGGTTCAGTCACGGTAGAAACCTGGCTGGACCAGGACGGCGACGGGATGATCAGCGCCGGCGATGTCTTGCTGCCGGGCATCGGCGTGCAGATCGTCTCCGATGATGGGATGCACCAGGGCAGCACGGAGACGGTGCCCGACGGCCAGTTTGTCTTCGAGGACTATCCGGCCACGGGATACACGGCGCTCATTGACCGCAGCATGCTTCCATCGCAATGGACCATCCTGATCGACAGCGTACACACGGCCATCTCAACGTGTGATGACAGTGTCGTCGTCGCTCTTCTGTTGACGGCTAATTGCATCAGCGCCGGGCCCGATGTGCTCATCGAGGCCTGTCCGGGCGATACGATCTCGATTGGCGACAGCACGTGGTTCGCACCGGGTGTGTACGAAGCGCACCTTCCTGGCGATTCCGGATGTGACTCTGTTTTCCAGGTAACGATTATGCCTCCACCCAACATCCTGATCGGCTTGGAAGTGTGGATGGATGTCGATCGCAGCGGCACGATCAGTCCGGCCGACACACTGCTGCCGGGGATCACGATCATCTTCGAAGATCCCCTCAACGGGACACTTGTGCCCGTCATCACCGAGCCTGACTTCATTACCTACGCCGCAGGGCCCGATACGTCATACGCGGTTTGGGTAGATACTTCGCTGCTGTCTCCGGAGTTCAGTCCGCTCATCTGGCAGGCGTTTGTCGCGGATTCGATCTGCGGCAGCACGACCATTTCGTTCCTGCTCGAATCTTCGTGCCCGTCGGTTTACTTGATCCGGCCCGAAATAGTGTGTCCGGA
>CAYMLN010000079.1:2976-7953 GCA_964391045.1 uncultured Saprospiraceae bacterium | reverse complement strand
GCGACGAGGGTGTCCGGCAACATGATATTGCCGGGGACGAGATCCGGGTGCGGCGCCTCGAACAGGGTGATCGCGGACGCCAGGATGTTGTTGTCGTCGTTGTTCTCGTGGATGGCCTGGGCCGCATCCGTGACGAGAAGCAAGTACCAGGGTCCGATCTGGTCGGGGCGGGTAGCGAATGTATGGTTGAAGGTAACGGAGTCCCCAGGCGCAAGCAGCAGGTTCGTGAGGCTTCGGGTCGTCAGCAGGAAATCGGTTGCCGTCGACAGGATCGTGTCCGTGGACAGGTAGAATCGATTGGCGATATCGCCGTAGAGATGGCCTGGCCCCTGATTGCGCAAGGTTGCCGACACGGTCAGTCTTTGTCCGGCCAGGCGGGACGCGGGATGAAGGAGGGCTTCCGGGACCAGGTCGGGCCGGACCAGCGTGAACGGCGCCGAACGGATGATGTTGTTGCCCTCGAATGTGTATTCGTCGATGGCATTGTAGTAGTCGCTGACCACGTAGATATATTGGGTGCCCTCGAGATTTGCGTTTGGGAAGATCGAGGCATTCCGGGCGTTGTAATCCCCGGGCATCAGGCCGCTGTTGTGGTGCTGGTTGGCGAGTAGCGTCAGGAAATTGGGGTTGTAGACGGGTGAAGGGGACATGAATAACCTGTCCGTCCATCCCCGGGCCGGTGCTGAGCCACCGTTGTTGCGCACGATATAGGGAATCTGGGCGGTGTCATACAAGGACAGGGTGTCCGGAACGACCAGGCTGTCGGGCACCAGGTCGACCGGTGGGGTGAGCACGATCTCGAATGCCGGACTGAACAAGACATTATTTCCTTCCGAAGCAAACTCGAACACCTCCAGGAACGCATCGGTGAAGACGCGTACCTGGTGCGGCCCAAATATGTTGGCCGGCGCGATCACCTGGATATTGACGGTGTAGGTGGAGTCCGGCGCCAGTTGTCCTACCCGGACAAGGGTGGACAGGGTGGCACTCGTGCCGTTGTTGTTTCCCGGGACCGGCAGCAGGGACACCTGGTCTTTCCACAAATTTTCCGTGGTGATACCCGACCCGTTGTTCCGAACGGTAAAGGATATCGCCAATAACTCGCCGGAGAAGATGATCGCCGGCGTGGTGATGGCCGTCACGATGAGATCGGGCGGCGGACTGAGGGTCACCTCGATCTGGGTGGTGCTGTGGCTCGTGTTGTTGTTTTCGGCGACTTCCTGAATCCCTGAGAAGGGATCGGTGCGGATGATGATGTAGTAGTTGCCGTTGCTCCCTTGCGGCAGCGTCACGGTGGCCTGATGGGTATAGGATTGACCGGCATTCAGGGCGGTCAGGTTGGGCACGGAGCCGAGCAACGGGTCGAAGCTGTTGTAGGTCGGGTCTGTGGAAAGGTAAATGTTGTCAAACCAGGTCCCCGGTACCGTGGCGCCCTGCCCCTGGTTCGTCACGACCCACTCGACGCTGATGCTTTGCTGGGAAAGTCCCGTGGCGGGAATGACGATCGAGGACACGACCAGGTCCGGGAGGAACCGGGTCGTGAATGCAGCGGTGTTGGAAGGCAATTCCTCGGCGCAGAGATTGACGGCGTGGACCTGCCATGCGTACGTCGTGCCAAAGGATAAGCCGTTGACCAATGTCGTGATCGTGGTCAGTCCGCCATGGGTCGGCGTGGCAGGTTTTGTGCTCGTTTCCGGCCACACGTAGACGTCGTAATAAATTGCTTCTGCGACCGGGGACCAGGAGAGGGATACCTGATTACCCAGGCCGGTAGTGCCGTCAGCGGGTATCAGGTTGCCGGCAGGAACCTCCATCGGGGGATGGTTGGTAAACAGGGACGCGAGCGTGTCGTTAGCCGGGGCGAGGTCGCTGCCATAGGTGTGCCAGGCCGCAAGGGTATACGGGCCAAACGCCGATGCATTAATGGTCTGCGGGAATGTAAACAGCAGGCTGTCGCCGGCGGGAACCACCTGGCCGCCGATGTTTGCCGTCAGCGTTTGGTTGTCGAACGCGAAGAAGACATCAAACCCCGTGGCATCCGCGCTGCCCTGGTTGACCAGCAGGATGGTTACGGACTCCGCGGCAGAGAGTCCGCAACCTGATGCAGGTGCGATGACCCCGGCCATTCGCACGTCATGGGCCAGCGGCGTGAATTCCAGGGCGCCGATATCGGGAGGGGTTGCGCGCGTGGCACCATTGATGTCCTCCGCAATGCCCGGGATGGCCAGTCCGGCGCCGTCGAGTTGGTATTGGGCGACCATGGGTTCGGTCGGGTCGGTAAAAAGCGGATCGACGGCCAGGCTATTAGCGTTGGTGCTGGTGGCGGACGCAAACGCGGCCAGGGTCGCGTAGTTGGTACTGTTGAGTCGCACCTGGACAGGACCCCGCGAGAGGATCGCATGATGATCGTGGGTCGTCGGCAGCGTGCCCTCGTGGGCGTGTGCCGGGCCGGCAGCGCTGAACATGATGTTGTTGCGGATCCTGGCGTCGGTCAGGGTCTGGGTCCACAACCCGATCGAGTTGCCGCCCGTATTGTCAAGGCGGATGGTATTGAAATCGATATCGATCTTTGCCGATGCCTGGATCCACATGGCCTGGACCGTGCTTGTGCCGGACTTTTGGATATAGTTGTTGAACACCCGGGTAGGAGTAGCCGTGGTATTTGCGATATACCCGATGTACGCGGCCGGATTTGACCCGTCACTCAGAATCCGGTTGTTCGAAATGGTGCATGCGCCGGAGCCGGTGTACAGGTAAAGGTCGTAGCCCGAGGTGGACGAGGCGGAGAACGTATTGCCCGTCACACGAAGGCCGTCGAAGTAACGCATATAGCACGCATGGTGGAACACCCCGAGGAAGGTGTTGTCCTCGATGACGTGCCCTTTCTCGTAGGTCGAACCGAGCATGTGGATTCCGTGGTATCCGTGGTGCAATACATTTTGGCGAATCCGGATGCTGTCCTCGTGGGTGTTCGGCGAGTAGACCAGGCTGTATGCGCCCGACAGCGTTTCCACGCCTTCAAGCCGGTTGTTGTCGATGTCGATCCGCGACGCCCCGTTACGAACCTGGACGACATGTCCTTTCAGGTTGCGCAAGGTCAGGTGGCGGAACGCGATCTGGTGGGCGTCGTCGAGGTCGATGAGGGCTGTGCCGTTGGTGTTTTGGGTGAGCACGACATCCGTGGAGTCCCCGGTCTCGCTGGTGAAGATGACCGGGTCGGTCGACGTGAGGCGGGGAAAATCGACGACACTGATCGGCTCCGTGTAAGTGCCCGGGCGAAACCGGAAGATGACGGTATCAACGATGCCGGCCGAGTTCAGGACCGTTTCCAGGTCGCTGATAAGATTGAAATCGGGGGCGAATCCGCCGACCGTGTAAATTCCCGCAAGGGACGCATAGAAGGGTTCGGTGGTGAAGAGGTCATTTATCGGATTGGCATCCGCGGTGTCGTTGGGCATCTCGGTCCACGCATCCACAATATGCGCGGTCAGCGGGGCAAACGCGTAGGTGCCGATCGACAGTGTATCACAGCCGGACGTGGGCAACGAGCCGGTCCATGTATACGGGGCTTGCTCGATGCCGTTGACCGCCCATCGGATCGTTGCCGATTCGAGGATATTCCCCCCGAAATTCTTCAGGACCACTTGGACATCCTGCGATCCGGCGGCAAATGGCGCCGCAGGTCCCAGGAACCGGAAGATGCCGGCATCATCGAGGGGCAGGGGGTCGAATTCATCCGCGCCAATATCTGGCAAGGAGTCGCGCACCTCGCCGTCGATATCCGTGAGGATGCCGAAGCCGGTTTCGGCCACGCCGTTCAGGAGGACGAGGAACGTATGCAGATCCTCGTTTGACATAAAGGAGGGGTCCGCGTCGATCGCGCTTGAATCCTGTCCGGTGGCTGTTTGCCACGCCTCCAGGGTGGTTTCCGTGGCGCCGCCGTTCCAATACGCAAAGGTGCTGCCTGCGGTATGGTACACGTTGTGGTCGGCCAGCCAGTTGCTGTTCGCGTTCGCATAGATCGCGTACCCGATGCCGGCGTTGCGTGTGGCATTGTTGTAGAGCCGCATGGAGGGATTGCTCGCCAGGTAGAGCGGGGTCGTGTTCGCCAGGGTGGTATTGGTCGAGAAGACGAGGACACTGTTGTGGAGGATGTCCATGAAAGCGCAGCCGGTGGCATAGATCCCGCGCGCAATGTTTGTGCCGCCAAGGCTGATGAAGTTGTTGTAGATCCGGCTTCGTTGGTCGGCCGTGTTATCCACGTTGGACAGGTAGAGCCCGTACTGGCTGGCCGGACCGAAAATGCGGTTGCCGGAGATCTCCATGAGGTTATGACAACCCGAGAGTTCTACCCCGATGGATGACGTGCTGTTGTCCACCAGGATCTGGTTGCCGCTGATCTTTAGGCCGTTGACGTTGCTGCCGTAGATGCCTTCATAGTACGGGTCGATCACGTTGTCCTCGATCCGGGTATGGGTGGGCGCGGATCCGTTGCCTGTCCAGTAGATGCCATGCGAGCCGTGACGGATCGTATTGCCGATGATGACGTTGGCGGTATCGAGGCCGGCGGTGGCGCGGATGACGGCGGACGTGGCCGCGGTCGACGTACTTTCGAATCCGGTGATTAGGTTGTCTTCAAGGCGATTGCAGTGTGCGCCGCCGGACAGCAACACGACATGCCGGAAGGCGGTGTTGATGGATGTCAGGGTCAGTTGACGAAACGCCACCCCGTCCGTGCCATCCAGGACGATGGTGTGGGCATCGATGCCCAGGTTGTTAATGATGACGTCGTCCCGGTCGCCCGATTCGGACTGGAAGACGACGGGGCGATCGCAGTCTGACCCCGGATAGTCGGTCAGTACGATGGGTTCCGAATAGATCCCGTTGCGGATATTGAAGGTCACGGGTGCGGCGGCGCCCCCGGTGTTGAGGGCGTTGGCCGCGTCAGTCAGGGTCTCGAAGTCCGGCTGGTTGCCA
>CAYMLN010000079.1:0-2966 GCA_964391045.1 uncultured Saprospiraceae bacterium | reverse complement strand
ATGGTGTACATCCCGGCGAGTCCGGCGGTCTGGGGGCCGATCTCGATGGTGTCGTTGGCCGTGTAGCCATCAGCACCCATGTTGGGCTGGCTGACCCAGATCCGCAGGGTATAGGGCGTATAGGGCTCGAAGGCAAATGTGCCAATGTCAAGCGAGTCATAGACTTCGGTCTTTGCCAGGATTCCGTTCCAAATGAAGGCGGGCTGGGCAATCCCGTTGACGGTCCAGTCAAACTGAAGGCTGGTGAGGGTATCCGCACCATTGTTGGAGAACCTGACGTAAACAGGTTGATGTCCCGGGGGGAAAGGCATCACCGGATACACCAGCGCATCGAGACTCGCGTCCAGGGATGCGGGGGTAAACTCATCCGCGCCGAGGTCGGGGCTTTCCGGATCGCGGGGTTCGCCGTCCAGGTCATCGGTCACGCGACCGAAGGGATACGCCCGGCCATCCAGCAAGGCGGAATGAACCTGGTGTGACGTACTGTCAAAAAGCGGATCCGTGACCAGGGATGACGTGTCAAATCCGAGGGCCTGCCAATCGGCAAGCGCGTGGTATCGGACATTCTGGTACTCCCCGATATCGCCGGTGGGTGCGTAGAGGCAGTTATTCTCCGAGGCGAAGTTGCTCCCCATGTTGAGCCACTCGATCGCGACGCCGGTGCCGCCCGCCTGGAAAATGTTGTTAGCGACAAGGAAGTTGGAGCTCCAGGAGAACCCGGAAGCATTGCCGACGGTATTGCGGGCCGTGTTGTTGACGACCATGGCGTAGTTTGAGTACCCCCCTCCAAGCGCAGAAGAAAGTGAATTGGTGACCGAGACGTAGGCGTAGTTGTTGTACACCCAGGTCGTATCCGTGACGGTGCCATTACATTCGCTAAACGATATACCCCCGTTTGCGGGATAGGGGTTGAACACCGTATTGTGCGACAGGGTCATGCTTTGACAATTGGTAGCAATAATGCCGTAATAGCTGCCATGTTGTGCAGCGGAACCCATGATCGTATTGCCCGTTATGTTCGCGCCCCGGGAATTGCCGACGAACAGGCCGCGGGAATAATTCGCTTCGAAGGTGTTGTCCCGGATGTCGACCAATGATCCGGTGGGCAGCGACGGGCCGTTGTGGTACAAGCCATGTGATCCATAGCGGAATGTATTCCTGTAGAAATCGTTGTCCGGGCCCTGGTTGATATTGCCGTAAACGGTGGAATACGTCACGGCCGTTTGCGTCGAGATGCGGCCGATGAAGACGCAATCCTCGAACCGGTTGCAGGTGGCTCCGTTTTCCAGGACGACCGCATTATGGAAGGCCGACGCCGACAACTGGAAGGTGAGGTGCTGGAAGCGAAGCCCGGCGGCGCCGTTGAGGCGAAGGACGGGCAGCGCCTGGTTGGTGTTCGTCAGCAGGACATCATCCGCATCGCCTGTCTCGCTGAATACACGAATGGGCGTATCGCACGCGTAGATCCCGGCCGCAGACAAGTTGATCGGGTCGGCATAGACGCCCGGGCGCACGGAAAAGGCAACGCTGTCGATGATGCCGCCGGCCTCCAGTGCGGCGAACGCGTCGACCAGGTCATCAAAATCCGGATCGCTTCCGCCCACGGTGTACAGGCCACGGAGCAAGGGATAAACGGGGCCAACGAGAAGCGTATCGTTCGACATGTCATTGTCCGGCTCGCCGTTGGGCAGATGGGTATTGAAGCGAAGGGAGAAGGGTCCGCTGGCCGGGATGGTGACCGTGCCCAGCAGGATGGTGTCGCCGTCACCGGCCGGAATCGGGTCGAGGATCGTCACCGGGGTAGAGTCGATTCCATTGACCTGCCATTGAATGACGAACTCGTCGACGCTGTTGAGGCCGATGTTGTAGACGATGGCGCGGACCTCGTTCTCGCCGACGGCCATCGCATTTGAAAACAAAATGCCGACCGCGGCGAGGTCATCGTTCAGGAAGCCAAATTCATCCGCGCCGATGTCGGGTGTTGGAAGATTCCGGGATTCCCCGTCGATGTCGAGAAGTACCGGAGGCGTGAGCGCATCCCCGGCGCCGTTTAACGCGCCTTGGAGCACATGGAGATCCGTGGGGCCCACATAGAGCGGGTCCACCTCAAGGCTGTTCGTGTCCTGTCCTGAAGCGGCTTGCCAGTCATCGAGCGTGACATGGTTGTTTCCATCCTGGATCAGCGGTGGCACGGCAACATGAAACGCGTTGTGATCCGATGTGAGCCCTGACAACCAAGCTGCCCGGCCCGCCCCGGCGTGTGTCGCCAGGCTGTTGCGGAGGTCGGTGGCGGTGTTGTTGGAAAAGTAGGCCGCATAGCTGTTGGTCGCCGCGGATGAGGAGTGCATGGTGTTGTGCCAGGCATACACATCGGTGCTGCTTGTCACCTGTACCGACCTCGAGCCGGAGGTCCCGCCGCTGATGCTAACCATGTTGTTTGTCAGGAGAAGCGAGTCTGCGCCCGGGGATTCCCCTTGCTTGTAGCCGGTGATCCGGATGGCGGAGGTGCCTTGTGCGAGGTGGATCGCATTGGCATCGATGCGGGCCTGGCCCGAACCGCCACTGATGTCAATGCCGACCGCGCTGGCATAGGGCGAGGTGATGGTATTGCCGGTGATCCTGAAGCTGTCCGCAGCGGCGAGCAGGATGCCATACCGGTAGTTGCTGTCCAGTGTATTGCCCGTGATCTCGACATCAAACAGGTCCGACACGCTGCCGGCTGCGATGTAGACGCCATAGCTTCCCCGGCGGATCAGGTTGTCCGTCAACCGGATGGTTTCCTTCGTGCCGTTGAGCATGAGGATCGTCGCAGCCGTCGTGGATGTTGACGTGCAGGTCGAGCCGCGCAGTTCGCAGTCCGTGAAGGCGATGTCCGTGCAATAGGAGGTGATATAAAACACATTGGCGCACGCGTTGCCGGTGACGGTGAAACGCAGGTCCTCGAAGCGCAGGTGGCTGGCGTTGGT
>CAYMLN010000078.1:6767-8195 GCA_964391045.1 uncultured Saprospiraceae bacterium | reverse complement strand
GCCTACGCCCAATACCACCCATGCCGTTGATGTCGTCAAGGCCGCATTGGAAATGACCCGATTCGTCGAAGCGGGCAAGGCGAAAAAGATCGCCGCCGGGCACCCCTTCTTCGAGATCCGCGTGGGCATTCACACCGGACCGGTCGTGGCGGGCATTGTCGGCGTCAAGAAATTCCAGTACGACATCTGGGGCGACACGGTCAACACGGCCAGCCGGATGGAAAGCGCGGGCGAGCCGGGAAAGGTGAACATCAGCGAGGTCACGTATGCGCTGCTGAAGGAGGAGCCCGGCCTCGTCTTTGAAAGTCGCGGCCAGATCGAGGTAAAGGGGAAAGGGGGAATGGCGATGTACTTCGTGGAGGCCGGCACAAGCGCGTGACATCCGTCCGGATGTGAATCCGCGGCGACATGCAGACCAACTGAGGCTTCTGGGGTGATTAAAGTGTCTTCGAGCGGATTGATCACCCTCAATCTCGCGCAAAGCCGCCAAGTCGCCAAGTCAGCAATGAATATTATCCGCGCCTCTGCGGTAAAATCTGCGTCTCCGCGGGAACGGGAAGAATCCTTGTTGGGAAACCACCTTATTGCCGCCAGGCGAGTATATCCTTCAACAGAGGAAGCAGCGTTAAGCAGAGGTTCGCAGAGGACCGCCCCCTGCTGATTCCAAAAAATGAAAGAGCCCATGCGGCGGGCACGGGCTCTTCACAAGCGAACTGGATCGTCTTAGTTGTTGACGATAATTTCCGCACCGAGGGCTTGCGCCCCCGCGCCGCCGAGGAATCCGCGGGCGAATACCGTGTAGATCTTTCCGGCCTCGAGGGTCACCGGAGGCAGGACGAGTGCAACCGTGGACGTACCGGCTACGCGGACATCGAGGTTGTACGTGCCGGCATCAAGCGGCGAGAACGCCGTGCCCTGCTTGAAGCCGACATTGCCGAAGACGACAGCGCCGCTACTGGCGACGGCAATATCAACGGCCGGCGCATCGGGCGACAGGTGGATGAAGCGAACGTGCGCCTTGCCCGCCGCGGGCGGCGTGAGGTCGTCCTCGAACACCACAAACGAAATCGTGGCGACGGAGTCAACGGCGAAGACCGAATAGGCCTCATCTGCGGCCAACGGGAGGTCGGCGTTGATGACGGTCGTTGTCGTGCCCGCGACATTGACCTTGATGTTGCGCGTACCGGCCTCTACCTCGAGGTAGCCCGTGTTGTTGGGGAAGGTCAGCGCTGCGCTGTTCTGCTTTACGTCATCGACCAGGAGGTCGACACCGGGGGCATCAGGTGATGCGTGTGCGACGAGGACATCAGCATACCGTGTATCATCGTCATCGTCGCAGGACGTGAAGACCGTGATCGCGGAAAACGACAGCAACAGGGCGAGCAGGAAATTGGTGGTTTTCATTTTCTCTTGTTTTAGTGAATGAAT
>CAYMLN010000078.1:3334-6757 GCA_964391045.1 uncultured Saprospiraceae bacterium | reverse complement strand
ATGGGAGTAAAACGCTGGCTTGGACACTTTGTTTAACTTTTTTTACTTTTTGTTAAACAGAATTTTGGCCAAGGGGAGGTGCCGCCGGTCAAGGCCTCAGGCGATTATGGGATAACTCAAGCAAAAGCCGTTAGGATTGCTCACTTGACAGCTCGCGCAAAGTCGCCAAGCCGCAAAGCCCGCAAGACAGTTCTTTCGCGCCTCCGCGGCACAATCCGTGTCTCTGTGAGAACCTACCCAGCCCCTAAGCCCGAGAAGGACCTTGATTACACGATCACACTTGGGTCTTCGTTGGCAGCGTTGCATCTTTAACAGACGCAATGTGATGACCCATGATCGAAACAACGCGACTCCTCATCCGCCCCCTGACGCATGCACAAGTCGTGGCCTATGCACAGGCTGACCACGCCCTGGAAAATGAACTGGGCCTTGAGCCCGCCACAGGGACGCTAAGCGCCGAACTCCAGGAGGCGATCGAACAGGCCATCCTCCCGAGCTTGTCGGACAAGACCCGGGATCCCCTATACTCGACCTTGTGGATCGCCATCGACCGGGCGGAAAACAGGATGGTCGGCGCCTTCTGCATGCTCGGCGAGCCCAATGAAAAAGGCGAGATCGAGATCGGCTATGGCACGTTTGACGAATTCCAGGGCCGGGGCTTCATGACGGAGATCGTCGGCGGCATCCTGGCCTGGGCGAAGGCGCAGCCGCGCGTGGCTGCCGTGCTTGCATCGACCGAGAAGAACAATATCCCTTCTCATCGCGTACTGGAGCGTAATCACTTTGCCAACATCGGCGAGACGGGGACGTTGCTGCATTGGAAATTCGTGATGGAAAGATGAGCTTCAGTTCGCCGGCCGCCAGATAAAGAGGCCACGACGGCATGGATAGCGCACATCATTTTTCGCGCAACGACGTAAAGCCGCAACGATCCGCAAAGCAATAATCTGTGCCTCTGCGGCATAATCTGCGGCTCTGTGGGAACCGTAAAGATCCGTTGCCAGCAACACATCCTATTGCCGAAAGGCGAGGATAGCCCACAACAGAGGAAGCAGTGGTAAGCAGAGGTTCGCGGAGGACGCTGCGTCGGACCTCCGGGGAGCTCTGCTTAACTCCGTATACTCCCAAAAAAAGAACGCGCTAAAACCGTTGCTTCGTCCAGAGAGGGTGTAGCGACCAATCAGCCCAATGCCCTTGATGTATGTCCCTCCCTTCAACTTTGCGATCAGGCACATCGACAAGCCGTTTGCCGTTATCCGTTTGCCGTTATCCCCTCTATTTCCCGCACGGAAATAACAGCGTTCTCGGAGGCCACCCTACGTCCTATGCCCTCTGTCGTCCGCGCCTCTGCGGCATAATCTGCGGCTCTGTGGGAACCGTAAAGATCCGTTGCCAGCAACACATCCTATTGCCGAAAGGCGAGGATAGCCCACAACAGAGGAAGCAGTGGTAAGCAGAGGTTCGCGGAGGACGCTGCGTCGGACCTCCGGGGAGCTCTGCTTAACTCCGTATACTCCCAAAAAAAGAACGCGCTAAAACCGTTGCTTCGTCCAGAGAGGGTGTAGCGACCAATCAGCCCAATGCCCTTGATGTATGTCCCTCCCTTCAACTTTGCGATCAGGCACATCGACAAGCCGTTTGCCGTTATCCGTTTGCCGTTATCCCCTCTATTTCCCGCACGGAAATAACAGCGTTCTCGGAGGCCACCCTACGTCCTATGCCCTCTGCCTTCCGCGCCTCCGCGGCACAATCTGCGGCTTTGCGGGAACCGAACGAGCACCTTGAACAAGGCAGTCCGAACAGCCAGCGACCGAACCGGATGTTCCCCGAATAAGGTAAATTTAGGCTCAAAGCCTGCGGCATGAAAAACATGATATTGCTCTCCGTATACGCTACCCTCTTCCTCGTCATATTGTTCTCCGGAAATGGCATGGCGCAGCTCAATTTCACGGTCAACGCCCTGGCCGACGACCTGGAGGCCTACGCGTATGATGACCCTAATACGCCCGTGGACGAATCGGAGGACGGGATCTGCCGCGATGAACTGGGTCGGTGCACGGTGCGCGCGGCCCTCGAGGAAGCTTTCAACATGGACCAATCGGTGAATGTGACGTTCGGCGTTTCCGGAACGATCGAACTGCTCTATCAGCTCGAACTCCCGGATGGTTCCACCCTGGACGGCAACAGCCAGGTCACCCTGTCGAATCCGCTGCTCATCCTCGACATGAATGAAGCTTGCACGGTCCTGGGCCTGACCTTTTCCGGCGGACTTGTCGGCGTAAACGTCCAGGGCGACAACAACAAGATCGGCACGTCCACCGGCAACGCCAATGCATTCCTCAACTGCCAGACGGGCGTTACGATCAGCGGAGACAACAACATCGTCAGCAACAACTACATCGGCATTACCGCCGACGGCGTCCTGCAGCCATGCGGCACAGGCGTCCTCGTCACGGGCGACGACAACCAGATCGGCCAGGATGTCGTAAACGCATCGAATGTCATCTGCGGCAACACCATCGCCGGCATCCTCATCGGCGAAGGAACGGGAAACATCATCGAAGGCAATTCCATCGGCACCGACCTCGAGCAGCGCGCGGGCCTGGGCAATGCACTGGGCATCATGATCACGAGCGACAACAACCTCGTCGGCGGCCAGGGGACATTCTCGACCAATGTCATCTCCGGCAACCAGATCGCCGTGTCCCTCCAGGCGGCCCCGCCCGACGTCCTGGCGGACAACAACCGAATCGTGAACAACATCATCGGCCTCAATAAGTTTGAAAACGCCGCCCTTCCCAACCAGAACGGCATCATGATCACCAACGGCGTCACGAACGCCCTGATCTATGACAACACCATCGCGGGGAACGCAGGCACCGGCGTGGGCATCTTTGGATATGACGAAGAGAGCCTGACGACCGGCCACCTGATCTACCGGAACAAGATCGGCGTCAACCGGTACAACGTCGAATTTGGCAATCTCACCGGCATCTCGCTTTTCGGCCATGTCGTGAACGTGGCCATTGGCGTGAATGCTTTCAACGAGTACATCCCCAATACGATCGCCGGCAACACGCAAGCGGGACTGGAACTCCGGTCCTTCGCGGGATTCTCACCCGACCAGGTCGTATTCAGGAAGAATATCATCCATTCCAACACCACGAATGTGGCGCTGGATCCCGGGGCCAATTCCGGACTGGGTACGCCCTTTGGCCTGTCTTACAGCAACCGGACACTGGCCGGCATCCATGACCTGCCCGACATGCTGATCGACGTATACCGCGAGGACGAGCTCGAATTATCCCCGTCTGCCAACGCCTGGCTGGGCTCGACCACTACAGACGCTGTCGGCGTGTTTTCCTTCGAAATCACCGACACCACCGTGCAGGCGGTAAGCGTCACGGCCACGAACGCGGCCAC
>CAYMLN010000078.1:0-3234 GCA_964391045.1 uncultured Saprospiraceae bacterium | reverse complement strand
AAATCACCGACACCACCGTGCAGGCGGTAAGCGTCACGGCCACGAACGCGGCCACCTCCTCCACCTCCGGACTGGACGACATCCTGGTCGTCACCGCTGTCGACGATGAGCTCGCACCATCGTCCGAACGCCCGCAGGTACGCGTCCATCCCAACCCGTTTGACAGCCGCACGACGATCACCTTCAATGTTGGAGATCAAGGTATGACCAGCCTCAGGGTATTCACGATGACCGGCCAGGAGGTTGCCCGACCGGTCAATGCGGCATTGCCCGCGGGACAACATGACCTCGATTTCGACGCAAGCAGCCTGTCGCCCGGCTTGTATTTCTACGAACTGAAAGCCGGCGCATTCACCCGAGCCGGGAAGATGATCATCGCCCGGTAGGCATTGACCGGTAACGGAGATTCTGCCGATCCGAAATCGGTGCGCGCCGCCTTCGAAAGTAAATTCCTGCATTTCCCGTCATCCCGATAGCAAGTCTAAAGACCATCGGGACCACGACGCAACGATCCGCAAACGCAACTTTCTGCGCCTCCGTGGAACAATCCGTGTCTCTGTGGGAACCGCAAAGATCCGTTGCCAGCAATACTTCTGATTGCCGCAAGGCAAGGATCGTCCACAACAGAGGAAGCAGAGGTGAGCAGAGGTTCACGGAGGATCCAGCGCCGGACCTCAGGGGACCTCTTATCAACTCCGTTTACTCCTGTGGTATTCATTATTCATTTTATACCGACAGGCACCATCATGTTTGGACAAAAATCACGGAGGTTGGCTTACATGAAAGGTGATATTCACAAAGCTCAAGAACAAGCTGCATTGTCGGGCCGTTCGCCGTTATCCGTTATCCGATCATTGTGCTTACAGGCATCACGCAGCCCGCAGGTGCAACTACAAGATTTCTCCGTATCTATGAAGCATCCCTAACAGGCACGCTCTCCTATGCGCGGTTTACTCCACCCTCGTCACGGCCGTTATGTCGCCCAAATACTCACCGTCCTTTTCCTGCTGCCCATCCACATCCTGTACGCCCAGTGCCCGACCGGCGACGCGCAGGTCATTATCCGGATCACGCCCGACTCCTATCCGAATGAGACAAGCTGGGACCTGAAGGATGCGAGTAACGCCATCATTGCCAGCGGCGCGGCCAACAGTGACACGCTTTGTTACCCAACCGGCAGCCTACTTAAGTTCACGATCTATGATTCATATGGCGACGGGAATTGCTGCGGGTATGGAAATGGGGGGTATGAAATTTACCTCGACGGAACCCTGGTGGGCGCAGGGGGCATGTTTGCCCATGCGGACAGCCTGATCTTCAATTTTCCGCCCGACTTCATCCGCACGACGCTGCTCGGCGCCCTTGGGCAGCTGATGGAACATTGCAACGCCATAAGCCTATTGTCCCCGGCCGAGTTGAATGCCATCGCCGGCACCATTCGTGCGTACCAGTTTTATCTCGCGGACGATCCCGACGTCGTCACGGCCGCGTTTGATGTCATCGATTGTTATGACGCCAATACGGGCCCGCTCTTCCTGAATGCAGCGACCACCGGCGGCTTTCCCAATGCCCCGGGCGCCCTGGACGGGTTTGAATATCACCGGGCGATCTACACGGTCCAGCAGGAGTTGTTCGACGTCCTGTATGCGCAGCCGAAAATTTCCGAATACCTCGAAGTCCTGAAAGGCAGGACGTACCGGACGTCCGGTCACTTCCCCGGCGACTGCCCCTTGCCGGCCGATTCCAAGCAGGTATTTACGACCATGATCAATGCCTCGATGCCCACGGAATGGGGACTGCGAACCGCCTGGTCGTCCACGCCGGCGCGCAGGCCAACCGGCTATTACCTCGCACCTGGAACGGTCGGCGTCGTCAAGGTGCCCGCGGCCATGGCCAACAAGGGCTTCAAGATCCTGGTCGGGGCGCATACCTATGATCATTCCAACCGCCCGCAGGTCCGACGCTTTCATCGGGTGACCAATACGTTTCCCATCACGGACACGCTCACGCAAATCATCAATCCGTTCGGAGGGGGGATTTACATCATCACGCCGTACGAGGCGGATCTCGGGATCGTGGAGGTACAGTTGATCAACGTCGTCCCTGCCCCGTTCTTTTCCTACAAGACGTTCAGCACGACCACGCTGCAGGAATGGCTCGAAGTGCAGCGCACCAACCCCGCCCCGTGGGCGGATTTCGAGTCGGACAAATTCATGATGCAGGTGCCCCGGTCCTGGATCTACCAGTATGCGGATCCCGTCACGCTGATGGAAGACTGGGACAACCGGATGGACATCGTCTCGATGTTGCTTGGTCATCCGTTGATCCGAAACAACACGATCCTCTACCTGCAGGTCGACCTGGACATCATGCATGGCTTTTACGGCATTGGCAACCCACAGATCAACAACACCTACGATCCAAGGGAGACCGTAAACGGCAACAAGAACCATTGGTTCCTGCAGCCCGGCGTCAACTTCTGGGAAACCGAGTTCCATGAAATGGGGCACGCGCAGCTGTTCAGTACGTTCCCCGGCGAGACCGAAGCCGCGGTCAACGTGCCGGCGGCCGCGATCTACAACCGGCTGTATGGGATGGATATCGACACCGCGCTTGGGGAGTCCTTCGGCAATCAGCCCCAGATCACGCGAGACCAGGCGGCCCTTAACTGGATGGTGACGCCCAACTTCCGGGCCGGCAACCCGATGGATATTTCGAATACCACCAAAGATGAAGTGCGGTACCAACAGCGCGGGTATGCGAAGTACATCGAGATGGCCGCGCTGTTCGGCTGGGAGGTGATCGACTCGTTTTACAGGCAGGAGCATCTTGACTACATCAGCCAGGCGCCGGATGACGGCCTGGACATCGTGGACAGCCGGATCCTGCGCTTTTCCAAGATTGCCGGCGCAGATCTGCGTCCGCTCATCCATTTCTGGGGCGTGCACCCGAAGGACTCGGCCACGCTGAGGACGCTCATCGAGGCCGAGGAACTCCACCCGTCCAAGCTGATCTGCGACCGGCTCACCCATTATCAATCGATCATCCCGCGCAACAATGCCGAGTTTGCCGAGCACGCGAATGCCTTCTTCGGGGGCAGCGTGCCGCCGGGCGGGGATCCGGATTACGGGTCCGGCTGGTACAACATCTGGCTGCCCCTGTACGACGAGTCGCATGGTGCCCAGGCCGTGGCCGCGATGCAGGACATCATCGACCTCTACTTTCCCGGCGGTT
>CAYMLN010000077.1:0-8202 GCA_964391045.1 uncultured Saprospiraceae bacterium | reverse complement strand
AAGGCGAGGATGATGACCAGCCAAAGCGGAAAGATCGCCCCGAGGATGGCGCTGAGGCCGGCGGTGGTCAACTTGACGCCCCACGTCGCCAGGCCGTTGCTCACCATGAAGTTGAGGAAGGACAACAGGAGAATCGGATACCACTCGCGCTTGCGCGGGAGGCCGTGGCGCTTGACGAGGAACCAGCCGACATAGGCGAGGCCAGCCAGGATCTGGCGGATGCCCACCATCTGCAGCGGGGGCATGTACCGCACGGCTTCCTTCGTGCCCACCCACGAGACGCCCCACACGATGCACACGACGCCCAGCGCGAGGTAGGCGTTGCGGTTGGGACCACCCTGGCGGACCAGCGGGATGCGCGGTGAAAAGAGCACCTCAGTAGCCTTTGATGCGTTCGATGAGCTTGCGCAACAGCACGCCGATGGGTTCTTCCGGCGGCTGCCGGTTCTCCCCGAAAACGTAACCGTCCGGCGTCGCCTTTGCCGTGAAGTAGAAGACCAGGTCCCGTTGGTCGGTGATGGTGTCGGTCATTCCGCCATAGCGCAAGTCGCAGAGGTAGATCACGCTGTCGGTCGGGAACGCGGTGAGGTAATCGTCGGCAAACCAACGGATGGTGGACAGGTCCTTCGATGTCCCGAGTGTCGCGATGAGCGAGTCCTGTTTCGGGATCACGTTGATATGGTGAAAATTCGGGTCGCTGTCGAACAGCGAGTACTGCCCGACATAGAAATGGTCCTTTCCTTCGGCTGTGCAGGCCCACAGGATGCTGTTGAAGATCGTGGGGGTCGACCGCGCACGGACCGCCTCAAAGCCACGATGGGCCAGGGCGCGTTCGAACCGGTGGTCGACGAACACCTTGACCCCGATCGTCCAGAGCATATACGCGGAGCTGATCCCGACGCCCGCCCATGTCCACCGGCGCCGTGCCGGTGCGGTCCGCAGCTTGACGGAAGCGAAGATGAGGCACAGCATAAATGGAACCGTGTACAGGGGATCGACGACGCTGATATTGTCGAAGGCCGCCCGGAAATTGGAGAACGGCTGGAAGACCTGCGTGCCGTAGGCCGTGTGACAGTCGAGCCAGATATGCGTGAAGAAGGCGAGGAAGAACAGCCAGTACCAGTCGCGCAGGGAGGTGTCGGGTTCTTCAAGGTCCTTGAAGAGATAGTATTTGACCAGGCGGAACAACAGGTAAAACGCACCCAGCACCGTGATGAAGAGCAGCCACCAGCGCGGATAGCCGCCTTCGGCAAACGCCGCGTTGATCCCGAAGACGATCGCGCCGAGGAGGATGACCTGGATGGCCGTGATCAGGTATTTGTAAAATTTGGTCTTGTGGAACCTGGAGTGGTAGAGCCGATGAACGATGAAGCCGAACGGCAGCGGGGCGAGGAGGGAGCAGGCGATGGAGTGGGTGATGCCCCGGTGGAAGGCCATAGCCTCGATATCCGTCATGAACGGATTGGCAAGGACGTCGAGGTCGGGGATCGTCCCGCCAATCGCACCCCAGATCATCGCCCGGTTGCCGATCTTCCGGCCGAGGGCGAGTTCGCCGACGGCGGCGCCAAGCACGATCTGGGTCAGGGAGTCCATCCGGGCGCAAAAGTAAAGGTTGTGCAAACGGGGGAGGGCGCATGCCCTTCTTTTTTAATTTGTGCGCCTTCACAACCAAACCGGACCATGACTCTATTCCAACGTTTGTTTTCAAGCCTGGCCATGGCCGGCCTGACCTTTTCGCTGAGTGCACAGTGCGGCCTCCAGGCCGGCCCGATGCCCGGCGCCAGCGATTTCCTGGAAGTCACCGTGTGGGTCCAGACCACATGCGCGGCGACGGTGGACATGGTCTATTGGCCCGCGGATGATCCCGCCGACAAGCGGGTGTCCGACCCCGTGTTGACCGAAAAGGCCCACGGGTTCACCGCCCACCTGGTCGCCGACCAGGTGTCGCCCGGCCAGGCCTATGGCTATGCCGTGCGGATCGACGGAAAGGAGATCGGGCGACCGTATCCGACACAATTCCGGACACAACAACTCTGGCAATGGCGCAAGCCGGCCGCCGACTTCGCCTTCCTGGCCGGCAGCTGCACCTACGTCAACGAACCTGAGGTGGACCGGCCCGGGACGCCCTACGGCGGGGGCTACGACATCTTCGGTGCGATGGCCGGCGAGAAACCAGATCTCATGGTCTGGCTAGGGGACAATGTGTACCTGCGCGAGGTCGACTGGAACTCGAAGACCGGGGTCTACCACCGATACACGCACACGCGATCCCTTCCGGACATGCAGCCGCTGCTCGCGGCCACCCACCATTATGCCACGTGGGACGACCACGATTACGGGCCCAACGATTCCGACCGGTCATATTGGCTCAAGGATGTCACCCTGCAGGCCTTCAAGGACTTCTGGGCGAATCCGAACTATGGCGCCGGCGGCACGGAGGGTATTACGGGGACCTTCTTTTGGGAAGATTGCCAGTTTTTCATCCTCGACGACCGCTGGTACCGCGAGGTGCGGCCCGGCCGCGATTATTTCGGGCGCCGGCAACTCGATTGGCTCATCGAGTCCCTGCGCTTCAGCAAAGCGACGTATAAGTTCGTCTGTACGGGCGGACAGGTGCTCAGCGATGCGGCCCTCTATGAGAACTATGCCGTCTTTGCCGACGAGCGTCGCGCGCTGCTCGACAGCCTGGACAAGTACGATATCACCGGTGTGGTCTTCCTCACCGGAGACAGGCACCATTCCGAGATCACGGAGATGACGACGGCCGACGGGGACACATTCGTCGACATCACGTCCTCCGCGCTCACCTCCTCGACCCGGATGCGCGCTGACGAGCCCAACACGATGCGCGTTCCGGGTTCGATGATCGGCGTCCGCAATTACGCCCGCCTCGAGGTCGCCGGTCCGCGGGACAACAGGACGTGTACCGTGAGTTTCCGGGATGAGAAGGGGGCGGTATTGTTTTCATACAAGATGAGGCATGCGGGGAAGTGACTTGTGGGAAAGGATATTTAGAGGTTAGAGGTTAGAGGTTAGAGTTTAGAGTGTTGTGTGTAGGGTGTAACCTCTAACACCTAAGCTCTAACCCCTAACCGCTAACCCCTAAACGAAAATGGGCGTTCCGTCAACCGGAACGCCCTTTTTCGTTTGACCGATGCGGTGCATCGGGATTTACTTCATCTCGGCCACCTTGTTCGGGTCGAGCAGGTCGTAGAACTGGTCGAGCTGCGGCATGATGATGATGCGCGTGCGGCGGTTCTTCGAGCGGTTCTCGGCCGTGTCGTTCGGGGCGAGGGTGTTGTACTCCCCGCGGCCGGCGGCGATCAGGCGGTTCGGGTCGATCTTGTACTTGTTCTGCAGGACGCGGACGACGGCGGTCGAACGCTTGACGCTGAGATCCCAGTTGTCCTTGATGCAGTCGGTGCTGATGGGCACATTGTCCGTGTAGCCCTCCACCATGACCTCGAGGTCCTTGCGGCCGTCGACGATCGTGGCGATCTTGCCGAGCACTTCGGATGCGCGGTCGGTCAGGTTGGCGGAGCCGCTCTTGAAGAGCATTTTATCCGACAGGTTGATCATGACCACGGTCTTGTCGACCTTGACGTCGATATCCTGGTCATCCAGGCCGGAGGCTAGTTCCTGCTTCAGGTTGACGGCCAGGGCGAGGTTGAGGCTGTCGGCCTTCGTCTTGGCGGCTTGCAGGAGGCGGATGTACTGGTCCTTCTGCGCGAGCTGCGACAGGGTGAGCTTCATGTTCTCGTTGGCGTCCTTGGAAATGGCGGTGAGGTCGCCGACGCGGTCGAGCTGCATGTCGCGCTGCTTGCGGCAGTCGTCAAGCTGGGACCGGAGGTCATCCACCATGCCGAGCTTGGCATTGGCGGCGGTGAGGTCGCTGGAGAGCTTGGTCTTCTCGGCGTTGGCCGTCTCCAGTTGCTTCATGTAGCTATTGAGGTTATCGCCGCACTTGGCGAGCTGCTCATTGCAGTTGTCCAGTTGCGACTGCAGGTCGTTGAACTTCTTCTTGCTCACGCAAGACGTCAACGTCAGCACGGCGAGAACCAGGATGCTGAAATAGGTACGGTTCATGATGATCGTTTTAAGTTGATGTTTTGAATGTCCGTTTTGGACTACAAAGGTACGACGAAGGCCCGAAATCCTCAATATCCCGATGGATTAAAGGGGAAAAGCTATTTTAGGCGACGTATTTTTTAGTGACACACCCTTCAACCCACCTTGTATGCAACGCAGAAGCTTCCTTCTCGGCGCCACCGCCGCATCCGCCGCCCTTATCGCGAATCCCGCCAATCTCCGGGCCATGGCCCCGCCGGCCAAGAAGCCCGGGTCTGTCCTGGTCATCGGCGCCGGCTTTGCCGGCCTGACGGCCGCCCATTTGCTCCGAAAGCAGGGCGTGCGGGTGACGATCCTGGAGGCCCGCAACCGCGTCGGCGGGCGTGTATTCTCCTTCAATCCCGAAGGGACCATGGGCCAGGTCATCGAGCTCGGGGCCGAATGGGTCGGGAATTCCCACACATCTCTCATCGCGATGTGCAAGGAATTCGGCCTGGAGTTGTTCAACAACCAGTTTGACTCACACCTGACGCTCGCCGGGGAGTATTCGCCCAACGGCAAATGGTCGTTCAGCGAGGCCCTGGAGGCGTTCTGGGCCAAGAAGACACCGACGTGGGAAGCCTATGGGGACAAGCAGAAGCAGGCCATGGATAAGACGGACTGGTGGCGCTTCCTGGCCAACCAGGGCTTTACCGACCGGGACCTGCTGCTGCGCGACCTGCTCGACAGCACGGACTTCGGCGAAAGCATCCGCCATACATCGGGCTATGCGGCGTTCGCGGAATACGCGGAGAGCAGCCCGAACAACGAGATGGACCTCAAGATCAGGGGCGGCAACATGCGCCTGGCGGAGAAGCTCGCCGAGGCCGTGGGGCCGGAAAATATCTTCCTCGACCACAAGGTCGCCGCGGTCGAGCAGAACAAGAAGACGGGCGTGAAGGTCACCTGCGCGGACGGAAAGGTCTTCACGGCCGACCGGCTCATCTGCACGGCACCGACCTTCGCCGTCCAGCGGATCAACTGGACACCGGCGCTGCCGGCGGTCCAGGTCGACGCGATGAACGCCCTGCAATACGCCCGCATCGTCAAGATCCCGATGGTCTTCAAGGAACGCTTCTGGAAGGCCGAGAACTTCGACATGGTCACCGACACGCCGGCGCATTATTTCTATCATGCCACCAAGGACCAGCCCGGCGATACCGGCGTCCTGATCTCCTACGTCGTCGGCGACAAGGCCGACGCCATCACCTCGATGAACAAGATGCAGCGCGAAGCCGTCGTCCTGGAAGCCCTGCGGCCAGCGTTCGGCGACGTGAAGAAATACCTGCAGAACAGCCTCATGTATTACTGGGCATCCGACCCGTACTCAAAGGGCGCCTATGCCTTTTACGGCAAGGGCCAGTGGTTCGGCATCATGCCCGTCCTGCGCGAGCCGCATATGCTGACCCACTTCGCCGGCGAGCATTTGGCCGACTGGCAGGGCTTCATGGAAGGCGCGATCAACACCGCCGAGGAGGCCGTGGCGCAGATCCTGGGCTGAGGGCAGAGGGGATAGCGCAGAGGGGATAGGAAACATGGCCGTGGTTGGCGTCCTTCATTGGTCGCCGTAGCCAAAGGCGGTGGCGATTCGCCGACCACATACGGATGCTCTCCGCGATCTCCGGTATTCCATTCGAGAACGGCGAACGGCGAACGGCGAACGGCGAACGGCGAACGGCGAACGGAGAACGGAGAACGGAGAACGGAGAACGGGAAATCTAAAAGATAGTCGTTTTTGAAACCACGCAGTTTGTCATGGATTGACAACGACCGCTATAAGCTGTCTGTGAAATCCGCCTGTTTCGCTTAAGGCAATGGCGCTTTATGACTTGGATAATGCTTATACGTCAGCGGCTGCGATCTGCGTCTCCGTGGGAACCGGGAATCGTTTTACTGAATAGAAGCAATCAACAAGGGCTCATTTCACCCTTGACATCGTGATCTGGTTCGGATCCTCCGGATCGAAGCGGGTCGGCCGTTCCGGACCGTCGAAGTTCAAGTTGATGATGAGCGTCTTGTTGTTGACGAACTTGTAAATGCCTGGGAGGCGGCCTACCTCCAGGCCCTCGTCGAGCAGGCGGATGATGAAGTCGATCGTCATCGGGTCGGTCGTGTCGTCAATCTCGTACGTCATGGAGGCCATCACGCCGCCGGCGTCGAATTTCTTGCCGCCCATCTTGCCGCCCTCCATCTCCATCGTGACATAGCCGTCCTTGTCGAACGTGACGAAGCCGACCTCGCCGTCGTCAACGCCTTTCCATTTGCCGATGAGCGATGTCTTGCTGTCCGTGAAGGAGGTCAGGAGGAGGAACGAGAGAAGGGTGACAAGGATGTTTTTCATGGGGAAAAAGATAGCGATTACTGCGTAGCTTAAAACTAAAAACCAAAAAGGAAAAGTTGATGATGTGATTCCGGGTAGGCTGGAAGCAATAGTCATGATGATAAACTCCGTGATCTTCGTTTCTCCGTGCGAAAAAAGCAAAGGATATACGGCAACAGGCAAAAGGCATAAGGCATGGCGGAAATGCTGTCCTGCCGTGGGAACGGGTTGTCACGAAGGGTCACTTTAGCAGCGGGGCTTGCCCCCGCGGATCAAATACGCAGACGCCGTGATCTCCGTTCCTCCGAGCGAAAAACGGTAAACGGTTAACGGCGAAGGGCCAACGGCAAATGGCGAAAGGCCCCGCCAGGAGACGCAACGGATATTTACCGCTGTTTTTTCTCCTGCCGGGAACTCCTATCTTTATTGACGTCGTTTTCATTTAACTATTAATCGTACTCAATTGGAATACCGGAGATCAAAGAGAGCATCCGTATGTGGTCGGCGAGGACGCCGACCACGGCAATCTTTCCGTTCGCCGTTTACCGTTCACCGTTAACCGTTTGCCGTTCACCGTTAACCCTTTTCATATGGAAGTGCCGCACATCAACGGGCTCGTGCTGGCCGGCGGATACAGCACCCGGCTGGGCGAGGACAAGGGGCTGATCGACTACTACGGCATGCCGCACCGGGACTATCTCCTTCGGTTGATCCGTCCGTTCACGGCGTGTACGTGGCTCTCCATGCGCCGTGGCCAGCAGCCCGACTCGCCGCATCCTGTCCTGTACGATGCCTTCCCCGACATGGGGCCGTTTAGCGGCGTACTGACGGCCGTGCATTACAACACGTGTTCAGCCTGGCTGACGGTGGCCTGTGATTTCCCGCTTATCGATGCCGACGCCATCCGCGAGTTGGTCGATGCCCGGGATCCGCGCCGTATCGCCACATGTTTTGCAGAACCCGGCACAGGATTGCCGGAACCGCTGCTCACCATCTGGGAACCTGCCGGGGGAAGGGTCCTCCGCGACATGTTCAACGCCGGGCAGCGGAGCATGATGGAGATCCTCAAGCACGGGAACGTCAAGCTGGTCATCCCCTCGCGTCCCGAAGTCCTGTGGAATGCCAACACCCCCGAGCAGGTGGCGGAAATGAAAAAGCGGATCGCCGCGAGGCCTCTCCAAATCCAAGCCTGACGACGATCCGCTTCCGGATCGGGTTTGTCCCCGTTTATTCCTTTACGAACCGGAGATGGCCGAGGCCTTCCGGGAGTTCAAGCCGCAGGATATACACGCCGGGGGCTAAATCCCCGATGGCGATGGGTTCGCCGGCATTGACGCCCTGCGCCATGATCCGGCCGCCCATGTCGGTCACCATGTAATTGTATGTCATGTCCACTCCAGCTACACGGATCGATTCACGTGCGGGTGAGGGTTGGATGCGGAGGCCGCGCGCGATTGCCGGGTCGATCGTGGCAGTCACGATGACATTGACGGTATTCGTGGTGGTGATGCATCCGCTGGCATAGGTCAGTTGGCAGTAATAATCCCCTGTCTGGGTGGCCGTATGCATTTCGCCGGTTGCCCCGGGAATCGGGGTGCCATTGAAGTACCATTGGTAAGCCGCTGCTTCCTGCGTCAGGAACAAGTCCGCGCCATTGGCAAAGATGGATGCGGCTACCATATCCAAAGCCGTAGATCGAGGCGACACCAGATGTTTCGTGAAATTTCCGAAGAAGTCCGCGTCAACCTGAAGGACCGCTTGCGCGATATGCGCCA
>CAYMLN010000076.1:0-8378 GCA_964391045.1 uncultured Saprospiraceae bacterium | reverse complement strand
CGGGTTTTCCGCGATGCCGACGCCGGCGGCGTCCCGCACCGAGCCGTGACCGACGAACAGCGCCACGTTCGGCCCGACGCCTTCCGCCTCGACCCTGCGCATCCACTCAGCCGGATCGCGCGGGCCGTCCCCGTCCTGCCCGAGACAGATCGTGGTCACCCCCATGGCGAGGAAGTTCTCGAACTCCGGCGTCTCCAGCGGGTCGCCGTGGCTGTGCGCGTCGATGAACCCCGGCGTGACGACCATGCCGCGGGCGTCGATCACGCGGGCGGCGTCGATCGCTTCCCCGGCGAGCGCCCCGACGCGAACAATTCGCCCCTGGTCGATCAGGACATCCGCCTCTCGCCCCGCCGCCCCGGTCCCGTCGATCACCAGCCCGCCGCGGATCAGCAGGTCAAACCGCTCTCCGACCTCCGCCTGCGCGGATATCGCGCCCGGCGCAGCCATCGCGCCCGCGCACAGCATTGCAACAACCATGATCAGCCGGCGGAACGAACGGATCCTATTCACGATGCTGACTCCGAGATGGCAACGGAAGCGGAGGCAATCAGGAGACAGAGGTGATCACGGGGGTGCTTGAGGCGGCCGCATCCCGGCACACGCCAGCCTCCCCGAAACGACGCATCGCGTCTTCCCCCGGCCAAGCCGACCGGAAGAAAACGCGATGCCTCAAGCGAAAAACGGAGAGGGCGGGATTTGAACCCGCGGTACAAGGTAAACCCCGTACGACGGTTTAGCAAACCGTTGGTTTAAGCCACTCACCCACCTCTCCGTGGATCTTGCTTCCGGGACGCGCTGTCAGGGACAGGTGGCTCGTGGCCCGGTTCCGGTTCATTCGCCGGAAATGAGGGGCAAATATAGGCAACTCCCGCTTATGTCAATTGCCGACGGGCTGCCGTAATTTTTTTTCGAGGTCCTTGACCGTGCGCTTGAACTCGGCGTCCGTGTCGATCATGTCGTTGACGGCGCGCACGCTGTAGATGACCGTGCTGTGGTCCCTGCCGCCGAAGCTGTCGCCGATGGCCTTGAGCGAGTAGTTGGTAATCTGCTTGGCGAAGTACATTGACAGCTGGCGGGCCAGCACGACGTCGCGTTTGCGGGTCTGGGACTTGAGCTTGTCGAGGGGCACCGCGTAGTGGTCCGCGACGCATTTCTTGATGTGGTCGAGCGTGATGACGTTGCCGCCATGGACGACCACGTTGTCGATGACCTTGCGGGCGAGCTCGATGTCGACGGCCTTGCCCGTCAGGGACGCATGGGCGCTGAGGTTGATCAGCAGGCCTTCGAGCTCCCGGATGTTGTTCCGGATGTTATCGCAAATGAAGTGCTTAACGTCTGCTGCAAGCTCGATCCCCGCCTTCGCCGCCTTGTGCTCCAGGATCGCCATCATGGTCTCGAAATCCGGCGACTGGAGGTCGGCTGACAGGCCCCACTTGAAGCGGCTGATCAGCCGCTCCTCCATGCCCTGGAGGTCTTTCGGCGCGCGGTCGGAGGTGAGGATGATCTGGTTCCCGCCCTGGTGCAGCTGGTTGAAGATGTGGAAGAAGATCTCCTGCGTCTTTTGCTTGCCGGCGAGGAATTGGATGTCGTCGATGATCAGGACATTGACGAGCTGGTAAAAGTTCGTGAAATCGCCGACGGCATTGTTCTTGATCGCCTCGATGATCTGGTTGGTAAACTTGTCCGAGCTCACGTAGAGGACCGTCTTGTCCTCGCGCGTCTTCACGACGGCATTGCCGATGGCCTGGGCGAGGTGCGTCTTCCCGAGGCCGACATCACCAAAGATGAACAGGGGGTTGAATGCTGTGCCACCCGGATTACGGGCGATGGCCTCGGCGGCGGAGTACGCGAGACGGTTGCAATCGCCGACGATGAGGTTCTCAAACGTGTAGGACGTGTTGAGCTGGGGGTCGATCTTGAGCCGCTTGATCCCCGGGATCACGAAGGGATTGCGGATATCGGTCTCCGCGGATGTTGCCTGCCCCGGCACGTCGCTCCCGGGCTTGCGGGTGGTCTTCTGCCAAGGGTCGTCCTTGACATAATTATACTCCAGCTGGGCCTTGGGGCCGATGACCTGCCGGATCGCCTTGCGCATCACCGGCAAGTAATGTTCTTCCAGCCACTCGTAGAAGAAGCGGTTGGGGACTTGCAGCGTGAGGGTGTCTTCCTGGAGTCGGATGGGCCGGATGGGTTCGAACCAGGTCTTGTAACTCTGTTCGGTGATCTCCTCCCGGATCAACGCCAGACACGCGTTCCATACTGCATGGCAGTCCATATCGGTCATTCCTCGCGCTTGTCAGGGTTATTGCTCGGACCCGAACGTCCCTCCAGGGGAGGATCTCCACCTGTAAAAAATGGGTTGAAGGACGTTCATGTCAGCAGGCATGTTGAAGGATGCTTTGGCTGTTGGGTGACGACAAAGATGACAAAAAAACCAGAGGGGGAAGGGCCGCTCGGTATTTTTTCAGGCACTCGTCCAAAACAATTGCAACCAGCTGTCGATGAGGGGGAGATACATTGGAAAAGCGATGCTTGATAAGCGATTGAAAGTCAGTGAACCCAAGAACGTTCAACGCGCCTTTTCACGCTTTGCGGGTGTCGGTTGTACCCAGATCCCGTCGCATGTGACGCACCGGCCCGGCTTGTTCCGCTCAAACACCATCTCGATTTTTCCGAGCCGCTGTCCGCCCCAGCCGACCTGGTGAATGAGCACGGGCGCGCCGTCACGGTTGCGCTGCATGTCGGGCGCGTCCATGAACGTGTGCGTGTGGCCGCCGATGATGATGTCGATCGACCTGCTCTCGCGCGCGAGGACAATGTCGCTGACCTTGCTGGTCTCGTACTTGTAGCCGAGATGGGACAAGCAGATGACGAGGTCGCACTTCTCGTCATGGCGCAGGATGTCCGCCTCGCGCACGGCCGCCTCGATCGGGTCCGTGTAGCGAGTATTGCCATAGAGCGGCTTCGGGACGAGCCCGTCGAGGGCGATGCCCACGCCGGTCACGCCGATCTTCAACGGCCCCCGCTTGAACACGTGGCGCTTGACATGCCGGTCATGCATGACCGTGTCGGCGAAGTCGTAATTGGACAGGATGACGGGAAATGCCGCATGCAGCCGCATTTGCTTCTCGAAATTCTCAAGCCCCGCGTCGAAGTCATGGTTGCCCATCGTCACGGCATCGTAGCCCATCATCTGCATGGACTTGATCTCCGGTTCGCCGAGGAAGAAGTTGAAATACGGCGTGCCCTGGAAGATGTCGCCGGCGTCGAAAAGGAGCACGTGTTCGTGCGCCTGGCGGATCTCGGCGATCATCGCCGCGCGTCGCGCCGCGCCGCCGAGTCCGGCACTTTTCGAGCCGTCATCGGGAAACGGATCCAGCCGGCTGTGCACATCGTTGGTGTGCAGGATCACCAAAGTCGTGTACCGGGTATCACCGGCGAGCATGTCGGTCCAGCCCGGCAGGGCCAGGGCGGCGGTGGCGGCGCCTGTGCGGCGCATGAATTGACGGCGGGTCCAGGGCATGGTCAGGGATATTCGATGATGGTCCTGGCCTCGATCACGGCGCGGATCTCTTGTCCTGCAGCAGCTGTCCGGCGGGCCTCGTCGATCAGCACGTCGCGGACGAGCACGCCGGTCTCGATCTGCTTCAAGCCGATGAGCATGTCGCTCCGGTCGCCGCCGTTGGCCACGTAATCCGGCATGCCGACGCGATACATACGCGTCGTGTCCAGCGGCTGCTCCCGCAGGCGGAATCCCGCCAGCTTGTCGCGGCTGATCACCATGCGTACGCCTTCGCTTACCGGCCAGCCGCCGGCGGCGGCGATGTGCTGGAGGAAGGCCTGCATCCGGTCGCCCGGGATCTCCACGACGACAAGCATGTTGTCGAATGGCGAGAGTTCATAAAGTTCGCCGATGGTCAGCGGCCCGGGTTGGATGGATGGGACGCGCTGGCCGCCGTGGTTGAGGACCGTCATGTCCGGCGCGTAGCCGCCGCGCTCGAGCCAGTGGAGCAGGGCATCCGCGGTCCAGTTGCCCATGGTGCCCTCGGGCTTCCGCTTGGTGAGTTCCGCACCCAACATGGCGACGACCTCGTTCATCTGGCTGTCGAGTTGCACCTTGTATGGCGCGATGAGGTCCGTCTGGGCAGGGTCGCCCGCTTTTACAGCTGCGGTATCAACGGCCGTGTAGCCCGCGTCGGCATGAGCAATATGTCGCGTGGGATGGCAGGCGATCGCCAGCACGGCGACTGCGGTGATGAGTAGCAGCCTCATAGCCAAAGGGCGGATTCGGTCTTGATGGCCCGGATGGCGATCTGGGCGGGCAGGGCTTCACGTGAAAGGGCCAGGTCGATCAGCTGGCGGGCGTAGACTTCGCCGTCCGTCGTGTCGGCCAGGCCATCGGCGGCGGCCATGACGAGGTCCATGGTCTGCATGCGGGCCTGCTGGAGAACCTGCCATAGCGATTCGCTTACGTACAGCTGCTGGGTCAGGTTGTGCTCGAATTCTTGCTGGATCGCGAGGAGCAGCGTCGCCTTCAGCGCACCCGTCGTGCTGTCCGGCGCCTTGAGGCGCAGGACGAGGTCAGGGACGTCGATGCGGCTGAAAAGCAGGATCAGTCGTTCGTAAGCCTGCAGGCGGAGGGGCAGGGTGAGGGATTCCTTCGACCGACGCCCTTCCATGACGTACATCTGGGTCTGGTGCCGGAAATACAACCTGAACATGAGCCATACCGCCACGACGACGGCGGCGGACGACACGAGCAGGGCGAAAACGATGGACCAGGTCATGCCCGCAAAGGTAGTCATCCGCCCGGCATTGAACCACCGGCTCCGGGCGTGTGTTATTACCGTTCCAAGCCGTTTGGCTACTTTTACCACGGAATCCACCCTTTCGAGATGACAGAAACCCTGACCTCCTCTCCAGTCACCCTCACCGCCGGCGCCCGACAGCAGCTTTTGCGCCTGCGGGACGAACAAGGCGTGCCGCTCCACTACGGCCTCCGCGTCGGCGTCAAGGGCGGCGGATGTTCCGGCTTCTCGTATGTCCTCGGATTCGACGAGGCGAAGGACCGCGACACGGTCTACGACCTCGATGGGATCCGCCTCCTCATGGACAAGGCCCACGCCTTGTACCTGCTCGGGATGGAGATCGACTGGCATGACGACCTCAACAACAGGGGCTTCGTCTTCAACAATCCCAATGCCAAGGAAACCTGCGGCTGCGGGACCTCCTTCTCCGCCTGATTTGGTCAGATATTTGGCAGTTTTTGTAGATAATCCGTCCGGTTCACGGCCCTCGGCCGGCTATTTTTGCCCCGGACAATAAACCACCAGCAATATGCGCAACGTTTTCGCTCTCTTCCTTTTCCTCCTGGTCGCTGCGGGAAACCTCCCGGCCCAGATGAACAAGTTGTCCTTTGTCGAGTACACGCTTGACAACGGGCTCCATGTCATCCTGCACCAGGACAAATCCACACCGATCGTAGCCGTGTCGGTCATGTACCACGTCGGGTCCAAGAATGAGAACCCGGAGCGGACAGGCTTCGCCCACTTCTTCGAACATCTGATGTTTGAAGGCAGCGCCAACATCGGCCGCGGCGAGTACGACAAGTACATCCAGCGCGCCGGCGGCACCCTCAATGCCAACACGACGTATGACCGCACCTACTACTTCGAGATCCTGCCGAGCAACCAGCTGGGCCTTGGCTTGTGGCTGGAATCCGAGCGGATGCTGCACGCCCGCGTCGACGAGGTCGGCATCGAGACGCAGCGCGAAGTGGTCAAGGAAGAGCGCCGGCAGCGCATTGACAACCAGCCCTACGGCTCGATGATCGAGGAGACGATGAAGCGCTGCTACACCGAGCATCCCTACCGCTGGCCCGTCATCGGCTCGATGGCCCACCTCGAGGCCGCCGAGGAAGCCGATTACAAGCAATTCTACACGGACTTCTACGTGCCGAACAATGCCGTGCTGTCCATCGCCGGGGATATCGACATCGACGAGGCGAAAATGCTCATCGACAAATACTTCTCCGGTATCCCGAAGTCCGCCAAGCCGGTGTATCGTCCCCGGGTGATCGAGCCGCCGCTGGCGGCCGAGGTCCGGGATACGGTTTATGATAACATCCAGCTTCCGGCCGTTATCGAGGCCTACCGGATTCCGGCACAGGGCACGAAGGATTACTACGCCATCGACATGGTCAGCCGCATCTTGTCCAACGGCGAGAGCTCCCGCCTGTACCGGTCGTTGGTCGACGAACAGCAGAAAGCCCTCTTTGTCGGCAACTTCCCGTTCGGCCTCGAGGATCCAGGGGTGACCATCGCCTTCGGGATCGTCAACATGGGCGTTGACGTGAAGGACCTCGAGAATGCCATCGACGCAGAGGTCAAGAAGATCCAGGACGAACTCATTTCCGAGGCGGAATACCAGAAACTCCGGAACCAGATCGAGAGCGATTTCGTCAACAACTTCAGCCAGGTGTCCGGCATCGCGGAGAACCTGGCCACCTATCACATGTTTTACGGCGACGCCAACCTGATCAACACGGAGATCGACCGCTACCTCGCGGTGACCCGGGAGGACATCCAGGCCGCCGCCCGGAAGTACCTGACGCCCACCAACCGCGTGGTGCTGCATTACCTGCCGAAGTCGCAGGAGAACAAATCCTGATCCGTCCCAACCATCGATCGACCCATAAAAAAATAACGAACATGCGAATGCAACATATTCTCTCCGTCCTGGTCCTTGGATTCCTCGTCGCTTGCGCGCCGAAGGTGGCCAAGGAGACGACAACGGCGGCGCCCTCCACGGCTCCGGCCGCCGGTGATTTCCGCGCCGCGGCACCGAGCGCCGGCCCGGCCCGGCCCATCAAGATCGGCACCTTCGAAGAGTTTACCCTGGCCAACGGCCTGAAGGTGATCGTGGTGGAAAACCATAAGCTCCCGCAGGTCTCCTACTCGCTGACCATCGACCGCGACCCGATCATGGAGCACGAGAAGGCAGGCCTCGCCGACATGGCCGGCAGCCTCCTGGCGACCGGGACCACGCGCAAGACAAAGGCCCAGATCGACGACGCCGTCGACTTCATCGGCGCCAGCCTCTCCACGGGTTCCACGGGCGGCTTCGCCTCCTCGCTGACCAAGCACTCGGACAAGATCCTGAGCCTCTTCGCGGAAGTGCTCTTCGAACCCTCTTTCCCGGAATCGGAGTTCGAGAAAATGAAAACGCAGACCCTCTCCGGCCTGCAGACAGAGAAGGACGATCCCAACGCCATATCGGGTAACGTCTCCAACGTCCTGACCTACGGGAAGGACCACCCCTACGGCGAGATCACCAATGAAATCACGGTGGCCAACATCACGCTCGATGACTGCAAGGCATACTACCAGAATTATTTCAAGCCCGGCAGCGCCTACCTCGTGATCGTCGGCGACATCACGCCCGCCGATGCCCGCACCAAGGCCGAGAAATACTTCGGCAGCTGGCAGGGCGGCAAAGCCCCCACGGCAAACTACGCTACGCCCAAGCCGGTCGAGAAGACGGAAGTTGACTTCGTTGACAAGGCCGGGGCCGTGCAGTCAGCCATCAACGTGGTCCATCCGATCAACCTCCAACCCGGCCATCCGGATGTCATCCCGTCGCGGGTCATGAATACGATCCTCGGCAGCGGGTTCTCGGGCCGCCTGTTCCGCAACCTGCGCGAGGATAAGGCCTACACGTACGGCGCCTATTCGAGCCTCAATGCCGACGAGTTGGTCGGCGAATTCTCCGCCTCGGCCAGCGTGCGCAACGCGGTCACGGACAGCGCGATCACGGAATTCCTCTACGAACTCAATAAGATGCGCGACGAGCCGGTGACGAAGGAGGAACTGGACCTGGCCAAGAATTTCATCGCCGGCGGATTCGCCCGGTCGCTGGAGAGCCCGCGCACGGTGGCCAGCTTCGCACTCAACATGAACATGTACAACCTGCCGAAGGATTACTATGAGACCTACCTCCAGAAACTCGAGGCGGTCACGGTACAGGATGTGCAGAACATGGCGAAGAAATATGTCGATCCCGCCCGCGCACGCATCGTCGTCGTCGGCAACAAGGACGAGGTCATGGACAAGCTGGCCAAGTTTGACAAGGCCGACGGAAAGGTCCAGGAATACGATATCTACGGTAACGCAAAGAAGGCTGCCTCAGCCACAGTGACGGACATGACCGCGCCCACGTTGATCCAACGTTATTTCGAGGCGATCGGCGGTACGGACAAGGTCCGCGCCGTAAAGTCCATGGAGCTGACCTATGACATGGAACTGATGGGCATGCAAGTCACCAGCAAGATCATCAAGGACAGCGGGAAATACTTTATGGCTATGACGGCCCCGGGCATG
>CAYMLN010000075.1:0-8414 GCA_964391045.1 uncultured Saprospiraceae bacterium | reverse complement strand
GATGATCTGGGACAGCATCTCGTTGTCGAAGATGAAGTCGTCCGAGTTGCTGTTGAACGGGATCGACCGGAGGACGTCGCCGCTGAAGGCGCGGTAGCCGGTGTGGTATTCGGAGAGCTTGTAGTTGACCAGCAGGTTCTGGAACAGGGTCAGGAATCGGTTGGCGTAATACTTGTAGATCGGCATGCCGCCGGCCAGGGCGCCCTTGCCGAGGATGCGCGAGCCAAGAACGACGGGGAAGAGGTCCTCGCCGATGATGTTGACCATGCTCGGGATCAGCAGCGGCGTGTACTGGTAGTCGGGGTGGAGCATGATGATGATGTCCCCGTCGAGTGCCAGTGCGCGGTTGTAGAGGGATTTCTGGTTGCCGCCGTAGCCGCGGTTGTTCTCGTGGCGGATGATCTCGCGGATGCCCAGGGTGCGGGCCTGCTCGACCGTGTCGTCACGGCTGGCGTCATCGCACAGGATGATCTCGTCGACGAGATCCATGGGGATCTCGGCGTAGGTCCGGGCCAGCGTCTTGGACGCGTTGTACGCCGGGAGTACCACGATGACCTTCTTGTCCTTGTACATAGGGCGCAAAGATAGAAGGAAAGGCCGGAGGCGCCGGCCCCGCGGGGGGAATAAAAAAAGCCTCCGCGGTTGTCCGCGGAGGCTTAAACCTCATAGTGATTCCTTGAGGAGGATTACTTGGCAGCGGAGAAGGTGCCCATCAGCTCGGTGAGGGAACCCATCGCCGTGTCAACGCCGCCCTTGATGGCGCCGTAGGACTCGGTCCATGCCTTCAGGTTGTCGTTGGCCGTGGTGACCATCGTGCCGAGTTCGGCAAGTTGGCCGGCAACGTCACCCTCGAGCTTGCCGGCAGCGAGGCCGTCCTTGAGGGCGGTCACCGTGGCAGCTTTCTCCGTCCACATCGTGGCGAAGTCGTTGATCGTCTGCTGGAATGCCGGGTAAGCGCCGAGGGCGTCGGTCACGGCTTTCTGGGCAGCTTCGAAAGAAGCCTTTTGCTCCGGCTTCAGTTTCATGGCTACGGCGTCATCCAGTTTCACGTTGGCCAGGGCCGTCGTGTAGTTGGTGAGGTCGTTGCTGACGGTACCCTGGAAGTCGGTTACGGCCTTGGTGGCGTTGTCCCAGTTGCCGGACAGCTCCTCGATACCTGCGCGGTATTGCTCAACGCCCTTGCAGGATACGATCAGAAGGGGAAGAACGAACAGAAACAGTTTTTTCATGATAAAGGTGATTTTGTAAGTGGGCGCAAAGATAAGGCGAGCAAATCCGGATTTCATAAGGTTTCTTTAACAATTATGAAAATCAGGTGAAACCCTTAAAATGGACCTGCCGACCCACGGGAAAACCCCGAAAATCGGGTTGATCCGCGATAACCAGGTCATTGTTGGATCATATTGGCCCCGATGAACCGGATCTCCGCGCCATCCAGGGCGATGACGTCCCGGCCCAAGCTGGAGGTATTTACCCGAAACAGGCAATCCTCGAATGTCAGCCTTGCCGACACGCCCTGGGCCAGGACCGCTGCTCCGGGCCCGATGGCTTCATTGTGTTCCAGCGTGATGTTGGTCATCCCTACGATTCCGAGTGATTTGATCCCTGCGCCGGCATCATGTCCGTTCATGACCTGGTCGGCGTAGCCGCGGGTGATCGTGAGACCGTCCAGGACGCAATCCAAGCAGCTGGAATCGATGACGACCACATGGTAGCTGTTGTCCCACAGCGTGTCCGGGAGGCTGATGTCCCCGCTCAGGTGAACGAGCCCTGCATTTGAAGTTCGTTCCGATCGGTCATTTTCAACACCGAGGAATCCGCCGAAGATCTTGATGCTGTCCGTAAGGATGAAGCTCGTATCCCGTCGCGTGGGATGTGGAGTGTACACGCCTTCCGCCACCCAGATCTCTTGGACGTTCTCGTATCGGCCGGCTACATAGATGGCCTCGGCCAGGCTGGTGAACGCATCCGCCCATGATGACCCGTCGTTGGCGCCGGTGGCATCCTCATCGACAAAGACGTAGGGGCCTCCTGCCCAGATGCAAGGGGATTCAAACACGACATGGCTGACCAGCGTGCTGTCGCACCCCTGGGCATTGGCATACGTCATACTGTAGTAGCCCGTGTCCTGCACCCACGCCCCGTTGAGCCAAATGGAGTCCCCTTCACAAAGGCTGACCAACATGCTGTCAACGGTCGTCGGATACACGGTGAGCCAAGCTGAATCGACGGCGCGGCAGCCGAAGACGTCCGTTCCCTGCACCCAGACAAATTGGCTCTGGCCCGTGTAGACATTTGTGTAACGCGCGGAAGGGTCACCCACGATGGTATCCGGCCACCATAGAAACGTGTTGCTGCCTATCGCCTCGACGAAGAGGATGTCATTCGCGCAGCCCGGTTCGGTTGGCAGGATCTCAACATCGGGCAACGGCCTGACGGTAAACGGGATGCTGGCCGCTTCGACGCTGTCCGGCCCACTGACTGCTTTCAGGAACAGGTCCTGCCCTAACATGCTGGAGTCAAGGGCCAGCGGGTAGGGCCAGGTCGACAGCCCAGGCGCCAGCAGGGTATAGGTCATGCCGCTGTCGGCGGAGAGGTACAGGTCGGCGGAATCGATCGAGATCATGGTCACGCCGACCCAGAGCGTATCGTCAATGCACAGGTCGCGTTTGTCCGGGGAGGTGAATTCCAGGGTTCGCTGCGGAATAATGTAGAATGAATCACTCGTGACGATGTCCGTTTGATCCACATGATCAGTGCCGGCGATCTTGTAATAGTAGGTGTTGCCCCAGCCAAGCGTCAGGGTAACGGAGTCGACATTGACATACGATCCGTTTGTCTCAAACACGGTGTTGTCGGTCGACAGCAGCAGGCGCGTAAATTGGACGCCGCATCCCCCGGGATCATCATTTACGGTCCAGGCAAAGGGGACCCTATTCGTGTACAAGGTGTCGGGCAATGCGGCAGGAACCGTCGTCGGTGCGAAGGCGTCGACCGTATTGGTCCACGTGTTGGTCAACAGCGGTTCGTTGAGGTCAAATACAATCGAGGCTTGTTGGTCGATGATCTCGCCTGTGAGCGTCGTGGGCTTCGGCTTGCAGAAATATTGGACGAACCCTTCCCCTGACCCGGTGAGCGTATCGTTGACGGGCAGGAAGCCGGCTGTCGGGTCGAGCGGTGGTTGGCCCGTGAGCGGATCAATGGTCTCGAACAACCAGAAGTACCGGTTATTGGGCAGGTCCAGGCCGGCCGTCACGTCGAGCCAGAAGCCCAGGTCCGCGCTGTAATCGATGCGTTGCTGGAAACTGGCCTTGTTGGCGGGTACGTTGATGATCTTGTTGCCGAATCCCATGGACCCGAGGCGGAAGGAGAACGGATCCACATCGTCATCGATCGGGACGGTGATCAGGACCACGGCGGCATTGGCGGTGGCAAAGACCGGATCGTTCTCGAAGCGAATGCCGTAATCCAGGACCTGGCCGACCGCGACCCATTGTGCCGTGTCGTAGCCCGTTGGCCCGGTAATGTCATTGGGGTCGAATGAACAGATTTTATGGGCGGCGATCTTCTTGAAGCCTTCCGAATCCACGCAACCTACAGAATCAATGACGACCACGACCTCGTTGATGCTGCTGCCGGTGACGATCTTGGTGCATAGGCCGTTTGCCCCTCCTCCGACCGGCACCCCGTTGCCGCCGCTCGCGCCCCAGCTGCAATAATATGGCGGCGTACCCCCCGTGACGCTTGTGATGAGCTCATAAGTGAAGATGGGGCGTTGACCGCATCCGACCGGTTTCGGGTTGACGTCGACGAGCCGGGCGGAAATACTGGCAGATACGGACTGGCCTGGCCAGATCTTTGCAGCCTTGGTATCCATGCAGGCGCCGCCCAGCGCGGAAACGGTCACCGCGTAGTCCCCGGGCGCGAGCCCGGTCAGGGAGGCCGTGTTACCGCCGACCGGCTGGCCGGTCGTCAGGTTTTCCCATGTGTAATCGAAAGGCCCCGGCATACCCTTGACCTCGACGGTGATCGTACCGTCCTTCCGTCCCCAACAGGTCTCATTTGTCTTTTTGATGAAGACCCCGGCTGAATCGGGTTCGGACTGGGTGTGCGCGGGCAGTGTATACAATAGTGTGAGCCAAAGGAAGAGCGTGCGTCGCATCGCGCGTTATTTTGTCGTGTTTACAAACTTGTATAGCGTAAACCCAAGTGCCGTGTTGAGCTGGTCCATCAGGTCATAGGTGTCCACCGTGCTGGTCTGCGCGATGAAGCGTGCCATTTCCACTTCTGCTTTTTCGAGGAAAAGCGTGCGGGCCAGGGACATGTCTTCAGGCCGGAGCGGATAGGTAGCCAGTACCGGCCGGATGCGCTCAAAGAGGTCAGCTCGATCAAACTTCTCGACGGACTGGAGCCGGGCCACTTCACCGCCTGACAGGTGTAGTGTTTCGGAAGACGCCGACAGCCGGGACAGGACGGTATCGTCCAGCAGGGCAATCTGCTTGAGCACCGGTGCCGGTTTGTCATTGGCGTTGGAAATGTGTTTCCATTCGCGGTTTATCCGTTTGAAGATCGCCTGGCTTGGAATCACGTACTGCGCATTCTCGTACCGGTATTGGAGGATAAGGAAATTGTTCCGGGCAGGGTCTTCCAGCCGGATGATCCGCTCCAGGTGCATGGTGTTCGCTTGCAGACGAGCCTGCCAGGCATCGTAATCCGCCTGCGTGAATCCGCCCCAATCCCCCGGGAGGAAAAATGTCCGATACGCCTCAAGTGAGCCGGGATTGAAATAGCGCTTGAAAAGCTGGACGGCTTGATCGTCGTCCGGCTTGAGGGCTTCGCGAAACTCAACAGGCTTATCAAGTGGCTGAAATTCGGAAAGGGTCAGGGTGACGTTCCCTTTCACGATCGTGCCTTGCGCCATGAAGGAGACATCGACACACAGGCAGATCAGGACGGTCAGGACAACGTAGCGCATAGGTTATTCCGGAAAGGTGTAGAGGGTGAATGTGGGACTTGTCAGCTCCTTGAACAACACGATCTCTTTGGAGATAAGATTGAAAAGGGGTTCTGAGTCGCCCATGTTGGTTTCGTTTTCTACCGAGGCCTCGATCTTCATGACGACGGGCAAGAGTTTTCCATACGCGATCAACGCACGGCCTTCCGTCTTGTATTCCAGGAAGGCCTTGGCCGTCACGGCGGCTGAACCGCTTGCCTTCAGGGTATATCCGGAACCCGCGCCCAATGTGCCGCCGAACCCGGCCAGGCCCGTTATGGACACTTCAAATTGCGGGTCGTTGGCCATCCAATCAGATGACGGTTGCGACTCATCACTGGCCAGCCCCAGGTGTAATGTGGCACTCCAGTCGAATCCGGCATACATTTCCGTGCAGACCTCGACAAATCCCAGGTTGATATGACGGGTGAAGTAGGGATGATACGCCCGGCCGGAAGCGCTCAACCCGAGATCCAGGACGCACTCCTTTTTGATGCCAAGCTCAGGGCTGGCGTACTTTTCGACATCCGATTCCTTCCAGACTACGCCCGCGACCAAGTCGAAACTGAAGGGGTCGGGCGCCGGGCAAAGCGGCTCTTGCGCTGGCGGATCGCCGGGAGGGGAGCCAAACCCGAAGTCCTGGTTACTCAGGTTTAGGTCAAAATCGAAAAAGTTATTGAACCAATTGACCAGGTTGTTCGCAAGGTCCGGAAGTCCGGAGGTGTTTTCCTGCGGGACCCTCCGTTGCACGGAGATGCTGGGATCATAGGCGGGAAATTCCTCTCCCGCAGCAAAAATATCTTCCTCAAAAAAGAGGACCCCGGGGTTGCCATCCATGATTTGTTCGGGCACGCCGTCAATTGGCGTTGGACTGTCTGGCATCTCCTTGTAATCGGGGATACCGGGCGCGAAGCCGCCTTCGTTGGGGACGGCGATCAGGCGGGCTTTCGTTTCCTCCGGGGAGTTTCCGATGAGATAGAGCGTTTCTCCGGTTCGGGCTACCCGGTTCGGTGTATTGTCATCGATGAGGATGAGGTCCTTGACCCCGCTGTTGACAGGAAGCGTGTCGACGAAATAGCATTCGCTATCCGCGGTCTTCTGCACCTTTACACGGATCTTTCCATATTCATCGCCGGGATGAAGTGTCGCGAGGTCTTGATCCCCGGGATTCGGCGTGATCGTGCACCCCAGGTCAAGGCCCTCGATCGACCACGTGGTCGGGGCGTTCGAGGTGTTGTTTTTCAGCCGGGCCAGGACGATCTCCTCCGTGCCTTGCGTGAGATGGTCAGGGATGAAATGCAGTTCGCCAAAGCTGAGGCCGACATGCACCTGATCGCGTTTCAGCTGGCTGAAGTTCTCGTCCGTTACGACGACGGTATACGTGGTCGGCCGCTTTGGCCGGGCGATCGGGTTCTGGATGTTGACAGCATCGAGGCCTTCAGCCGGCGACCAGCTGAAGCAACAATTGGGACAAGGCGTGGAAACCCCGAGCTGGACGCCTTTTTCTCCACAGGAAACGGTGTCCGGGCCGGCCCAGTTGGCCATGGGCAATTGGGCGCTGCCGACGGCGGGCAGCAGGAGGCTACAGGCAACAAGGACGAGACAGTGGCGCAACATGGTGGTTTACTTGTCGAATTGGATGGAGAAGCCCTGGGTGCCGGCGATCACGCCGTAGACATAGAATGTACGACGACCGCCGGGGCGCAAAACGCCGGGAAAGCCCAGGGCATCTTCCGAGGCCAGGAGGAGCTGGGGGTGCGGCAGGTCGTTGTAGTAATCCTGGACGGTGTAGTAGACCGGGTTGTCGTAATCAGGCGATCCGACGCGGATGAACCGATCGACGACATCGGCATCCCCGCGGTTTTCCACGTCGACCTTGATCTGCATCAGGGTGGTGAACCGCGGGTTATAGCCCTTCGGGTTGAAGTCCCAATTGACCTGGAGGTCCGGCCCCCGTCCGGCCGTGATCGTAAAGCCATTCTCAAGCGTAGCGGCCCAGCGTTCGGCGCGGATGCACTGCACGTCATACAAGCCCACGGGCTGATGCTCCAGGTTAAAGCGGGCGACAACGCGCGTTCCTTCATCAAAGATCAGGAACGTGTCGGCCGGGATGCTGAAATAATCAGTGGTGTCGGTCGAGACGAGATGCACGCGGGTCAGGTCGACAAGATCTGAGCCGATGATCTCGACGGTGGCGTACCCGCGGTTGCCGGCCGTGGCCGGATCGACCTCGAGGATTTCCATTTGCATGAGGCGTGCCAGCAGCGTGATGGCTTGCGGCGTTTGGTTTCCGGTCTTGAAGCCGCTTACCAGTACGTAGTAATACCCGGGTTCGACACCGCGCAGGATGATCCGCTGGTGCGGGGAGAAGGCCTTCTCGTAGGCGTAGTCGTGATCGGCGGGCGTTGGCACCGCATCGCGCTTGACGAACAACTGGTTGACGCCCAGGAGCGAATCGCCCGTCAAGGTCAACAGGACGTTTCTGCCGGCTTCGTCCGCGCCGATGTAGAGTTTATAGTACCGGTTAACCTGGGCAGGCAAAAGGGTTTCCTTGGGAACGTCCAGGAAGATCTCCTCGATATCGACATGCGTACGCTCGTACGAGGCGCCTTCGTTGTTTGCTTCGTTGGACTCCGCGATGTTGTTGCGCGCATCGGTCCGGACCAGGGTGTGGTATTGGCCATTTGTCACATTCCGGACCGGCAGTGCCGCCGATCGTGTCATCGACATGCCGGGACTGAGGTAGATCGGGTTGTCAAGCTTGCCGATCACCTCGTCGCCGACCTGCCAGATCGTGTCGGTCGATAAGTAGATGACCTCCCGGAATATCCCCGATGCCGGATTCGTGCCGATATTCCTGGTTTCCCACACCAACATGGCCGTATCGCCCGCCAGGATCGAATCGGGGACAAGGATGTTGCGCACGATCAAGTCGGAAGGCGGCGGCGGCGTGGCCACGAGGCTGGTGAGGAAGCGGTTGTTGGTCTCGCCCTGGTATTCGTAGACCTGGTTGTAGTGGTCGATCGACCAGATCAGGAAGTAATTGCCCGAGTAATTGGCAGGGACGAAAACAGAGAGCGTATCCGCCTGGCTGCCGCCGGCGGACAGTGCAGGCTTCACGCGGGTGACGAGCAGGTGATCGCCCTGGTCGATGACATTGTTGGTACTGGCATAGAGGTTGTCGATCCGCCCGGTGCCGGAACCCGGGCCGGCATTGGTCACAAAAGTGATCACCTCGAAGTACGATCATCGCCGAAAACCAGCACTTCCGGCTGCACGAGGAGCTGGGCACCGGCCCGCGTATGTATTACCTTTGGGACCGTGCCGAAGACGGCGACGCCGTCGAGGAGGTCGCGCGATGAGCTACGGACCGAACCCCTGGCACCAGCAGAACTGGGACTGGCGCGCCGAATGCGCCGAC
>CAYMLN010000074.1:2252-8453 GCA_964391045.1 uncultured Saprospiraceae bacterium | reverse complement strand
GGAGCGGGAGTTTCCAGGTTGTTCGTTGATTCTCGGCCGGAGGGTTTAGGTTTCTCGCGCAAAGCCGCCAAGACGCAAAGGATTGGCGTTTGCGTAGATGGTCGATGCGTCCCGAGTCCCGACGAGATCCTCGACATGGCTATTGCAGGAAATCAAGTCGACTTCCGCCAGATTGCTATGGTTTTGTTGTTGAAGCGGGCCTGGATGTGGAGCAGTCGGCGAATCACGGTTTTATAAATCTCGAAACGGCGCTGAATCCGTCACCCTTGATCACCAGGATGATCTCTCCTGCTCCCATTGACGCAAGTAGTTCAGGCTCGATGGCGAGATGGTGTTCACCGGCAGGCAGATCCCCGATGTGCTGTGCGGCTGATTGACGTCCATCCATCGATACAAAGTATAGGTCCAGTTGACCGACGGGTTGATGGAGTGACAGCTCAACCTGCAAGGACGCATTGGAGGGATTCGGATAAGGGCGAACACTCACAGGTTGCATGGACGGGCCGTTGACCGATGTCGTGGCGCTGATGATCCTGATCTCCCGCCAGGATACCCAGGACGGGCTCTCGGTCGTGCGTACGCGAACGTACCGGAGGGTTTTGTTCGGTGCGGCAAACGGATAGGATAGCGTTTGAAGAGAGGCGGTCTCGCCGGCAAACTCATGGAGCAGGACTTGCTCGTGGCTCTGGCCGGAGGTGGCACCGAATACCTGGTGCCGTGTGAATCCCGCAGGAGATTGGTCCACGACCAGTTCGATCCGGTCCAGCGGCGTGTCCTTCATCAGGTCTACCTGGATATACTGCGGTGGGTGACTGCCGGCCCCCCAATTCGATTCATTGTCGAGATCGAATGCATTCGGAGGCTCCTGGCCATTGAGGTAGCCGCTAACGGTGACGATCATCGTGTCGATGCGGAAAGCTGTCGCCGGTGTGCAGAAGGCGGGTCGGGCGCCATCGCAATATTCCGTCTGTCCACCCACGACGGTCAGCAAGGATTGAATATCCAGCAATTCTTCGGGCTGTCCAACGGCAAGCGGGTCGGCCGTAACGATCGTGAAGTCGGCATATTTTCCGGGTGACAGGCTCCCCTTGACCGTTTCTTCATGCGTGGCCCAGGCACCGAATGCTGTCAGCAGGTAAAGTCCGTCGGCGACGGTGATGCGCTGGTCGAGTTCCCACTGGGCGTGACTGCGGTTGATATAGCCCTGGCGGGTGACCGCCTGGTAAATGGCCCGAAAGGGGGAGTAGTTGCATACGCTGTTGTTGAATGGCGCATCCGTGCTGCCGGCGATGGGGATGACGCTCCCGACAAAATCCTTCCACCGCAGGAGGTCGTCAGTGTTGTCCTGGCTGAGATAGGTCTGGAAGGTCGTCTGCTCGGGCCAGTCCGGCGGTCCCAGCAGTTGGAATGACGCCAGGATGCCTTTGTTGGCCATGCGCTGGAATTGGGTATCGTTCACTTTTACGACGTGTTCGATCCGGTGCCTGATCGACAAGTTGTCGCCGCCGCCCAATGCCGCCTCGTAGGCGTTGAGGATCTTGCCGACGGCGGACACATTTACGCAGTGCGCAGCGACCTGGTAACCGGCCTGGTGGGCCGCCTGGACCAGGGCCGTGCAGGTGGCCTGGTCCACTATGTCCATCGTGCCAAACGGATCGTCGACATAAAATTTCACGCCGGGCGCGCGGATACGGTCGGAGAAGGCGTGCCCGGGCGCATAGCCATAGGATTGAAGCACCTGGATCATCATCGGATCATCATAGGTGCCCCAATAGCCGTTGATCCGTACGTGCAGCTCGCCGGCGGCTTCGAGGGCCATTGCGTTTTGCAGGTGTTCCGGGATGAGATCGGGTCGCCCGAAGTTGAGTTCCGACATGCTCGTCCAGCCATGCCGGGCAAGGGTGTCCATGATCTCGTGCAGCGGCGGATACGTCGTCACCGGTTGCCCCGAGGCGTCACAGATGTGTTCGCTCCAGCTCAGCCAATGCGAATGCGCATCATTGAACCCAGGCAGGAGGGTGAGGCCCTCCGCGTCGATCCACTGGACCGGACAACCTTCCGGGATCAGGTAAACCAGCTCGGTTTCTACGCCGACAGCCTGGACCAGCCCGTCACGCACAAACAACGCATCCGCCGAGGGGTGCGCCGGATCCATGGTGAGGATATTCGCGTTGACGATGACCAGGTCGGGGGCGTTGCCGCACTGGGCGGATAGGATTCCGCCCTGCAGGTGCGGCGTGAGGGCAAGGACAATGAGCCATCGGGTCTGTGATTTCATGGCACGTTTTATTTTAGTTCGAGGAGTATTCCGCAAAGAGCCTCATTGACGGAATTGACCTATTACCAATGCCCGGCCCCCCGCGTTTCGCTCTTCCGGAGGCGCAGCCGGTCAGGTCTTGATAAATCGTCCGATCCGGGATCCTGCCGGTGTTTGGACGCAAACGAGATAAGCGCCTTCCGGCAGTCCGGTGATATCGATCGCACCGGATGCGAAGGGTTGTCGGAGGTGCAACCGACCCCACATGTCAAATACCGATACGATACCTTCTTTTTTAGCGTCGATATACAAGAAATGTCCGGCCGGATTGGGGTGAAGGGCGAGCGGCTCCCGAAGCAGTGGGATAAGGCCGGAAGGTTCGCTGACTGTCCGCCAAATGACCAGCCGGGCCGCGCCGGAGCCCCCGTGGCCGGTGACCACATATCCATTGTCCCGGGTAAACGCAGCCGCGTACATATCGAATGCGGGAATTTCATCGATCTCGGTAAACGATGTGCCGGTCACGCGGAATAGCTTTATGACGCCGTCATACCCACCGCAGACCAGGTACTCCTCCGATGGATGCATGGCGAGGGCGAAATTGTAGTGCGGGAAGACCGGGATGGACGCCTCGACGATTAATGCCGATACGTCGATCACTTCGATGCCGCCGTTGGCGTAGCCACCGCCGACAGCCACGCGCAACGTTCCATTTTGCATGTAAAACACCGGGGAATACGTCCCTTCATTGTCAGGTGTCGGCACCGGTACGAGGGCGCCGGCCTCGAGGTCGATGATGTAGACAACATTGAGATTGTAGCCGCCATTCATGGCCACGTAGTCTCCGTCCGCGGAGAAGGCGCAGCGTGAACGCTGGGCGTCCGCATCGCCCGGCAAGGGATAGATGTCGGGCGTCCCGATCGATCCCGAGGATCCGTCGTAGGGCGCCACCTCGATCTGGTAAGCCGGACCTGTCTGGCGAAGCATGGCGATACGGGTTCTGTCCGGGGAAAGGCTGAACGTGATCACGTCTGAAAGGAGCGGGGCAATGACAGGCGCCGCCAGTCCGGTGACGCGGTAGAGTGTGCCGGCATTTTGATAGAGGAGCTGGCCGGCATCGACAAACGCGATATCGAATTTCCATATGGTGCCGGGGATCTCGGACAGTACATGGTCAAGGGCAAAGTCGTAAATGACCAGCGTGTCCCCGGCTCCCCCGCCGCTGCTGTTGCTGTAGGCGATGAGTTGGTGCCCGTCCTCGAAGTATGTATCGACCGCGCCCACCGCGTAATTGGCATGTTCGATGACCCTGACCTGTTCCAGTCCGGTGATCTCCTGGCCTGTCACGGCCGGAATAACCAGGAGGATTGGAAAGATCCGGCAACACAGGAAGGCGAGCAGTCGTGAAGACCTCCAAAGGGGGAGATGTGCTGGCGTCAAGGTTTCGGTACCCATAGCACATCCGGGATTTGATTGTCTTAAATTAACAATTTCCGGGATGGGGTGCAATTTTTTTTTAAAACCTGACCCTCGCAAGCTTGTGGGTTCAGTGAAGAATGGCTGGGCATTCCGCCACCTTGGAATCGTGCTCGCAAGTGGCAACTCGGACTCGCGCAAAGCCGCCAAGACGCCAAGGAATGGTCGTGACGGAGGTGTTTATTGTGCTTCTGCAGGAGTCCATGGAACATCGCGCAACGACGCCACGGCGCATCGATATTGCGTATCTATTCCTTTAGCCGGGACGTGTCCTTATGAAGGACGCTGCACCTCATTCGCGGCCAGGCGCGCTTTACGGACGAAATAGGAATAGATGGTTGCTGTCAGCATGATCAGGAACAGGATCAACTTGATCCACGTGAAATCGCGCAGGACGACCAGGTAAAAAAAGATCGGATACACGACGAAGAACACAATGTATGCGTAGCGAAAACGAAGCGCTTCCATCCGCTCGGATGTTGACAAATAGATCGCAAGGATAATCGCGAGCGTGATCAGGATCCATTCCATGAAAGCTAATTTAGGGAAATCCGAGAAACACACCTCTGAGGCGCCTACAGCAAGTTTTCCTTTGCCTCCGGCAGCTCGCTGACATACCCTTCGGCAAACTCCGTCCCGATGAGGCGTCCCATCTCGCGGAAACGGGCCTCCCAGAAGCCCATGAAATCGGGCCGCGAGATCGGCGTGACGGGTTCGTCGGAATCCGGGTCGTGGAATTGCGACTTGAAGGCCAGGATGGCCTCGACCTTGCGGTCGAAGTAGCCGGTGATGTCGACGCAGACCGACGGGTTCATGTACCGGTCCTGGATCATGTGGTAGATCTTCTTCGGGCGCCAGGCGGCCTGGTTGTCGCCGTTGGCGTCGTGCGTCTCGATCTTGGGGAGGCCGGCGAGGAAGCAGCTCTCCTTGACGAGCTGTGCGGCACGGCCGTGGTCCGGGTGGCGGTCCGACAGCGCGTTGGTGACGACGATCTCGGGGCGATACTTGCGCACGGCGCGGATGATGGGCAGCTTGTTGGATTCGGAGAGATCGAAGAAGCCGTCGCGCAGGCCGAGGCTGTCGCGATAGGCGATGCCCATGATCTCCGCGGCGCGGGCGGCTTCCTGCGCACGCAGCTCGGCATTGCCGCGCGTGCCGAGCTCACCGGCGGTGAGGTCGACGATGCCGACGACATGGCCGGCCTCGACGTGCTTGATGACGGTGCCGGCGCAGCAGAGTTCAACGTCGTCGGGGTGCGCGGCGATGAAGAGGATGTCTGTTTTCATGCGGGAATTATCGTTGGGTCTTTTCGTCAATTTATCGTCAGTTGTTTGCCAGGGAACTTCCATATTTCCCACAGAGACGCAGATTACTTTTGGAGAACACAGAATCTCACCGTTATCCGTTATCCGTTATCCGTTTTCCGTTTACCGTTTGCCGTTTTCCTACCAGCGCAGCAACGCCGCCCCCCACGTAAACCCGCTCCCAAACGCCGCGAGGCAGACGATGTCGCCCTTCTTCACCTTGCCCGCCTGATAGGCTTCAGCGAGGGCGATGGGGATGGAGGCCGCGGTGGTGTTGCCGTAGCGCTGGATGTTGTTCCAGACCTTGTCGTCGGGGAGCCGGAGTTTTTGCTGGATGAACTGGCTGATGCGCAGGTTGGCCTGGTGGCAGACCAGGAGGTCGATGTCGGCGACGGTGAGGCCGGCGTCTTGCAGGACTTCGCCGATCACTTCAGGAAACTTGACGACTGCATTCTTGAAGACGAGCTGGCCGTTCATGTTGGGAAAGATCATGCCGGCGTCGAGCATCTTTTGGGAGATAAACGACTTGCCGTATTCCGCTTCGTCATAGCCGTAGACGCCGCGGTCTTCCGCATGGACGCCGCCGTGGGCGCCGGGATTGATCATGGCGAGTTCCTCCGCGAAATCGCCCTGGGCGTGGAGGCGCGTGCTCAGGATGCCGCGGCCGGGCTCGTCGGTCGCGCTGACGACGGCCGCCCCGGCGCCGTCGCCGAAGATCACGGTCACGTTGCGTCCCCGTGTGCTGAAGTCAAGGCCCATCGAGTGGGTCTCTGCGCCGATGACGAGGATGTTCTTGTATACGCCGCTGCGGATGAAGGCATTCGCGACGGACAGGCCGTAGACGAATCCCGTGCATTGGGTGCGGATGTCGAGTGCGCCGATCTCCCGGTGCTGGATGCCGAGTTGGCGTTGGACCAGGACACCGCAGCCCGGAAAGTAATAATCGGGACTCAGCGTGGCGAAGATGATGAAGTCAATGTCCTCGGGGGCGAGGCCGGCATCGGCGATGGCGCGCCGCGCGGCTTCCGTGCCGATGGTCGACGTGGTTTGTTCATGTCGGGTGACATACCGCCGCTCATGGATCCCGGTGCGCTCGACGATCCACTCGTCGCTCGTGTCCATGTGGCGGGTGAGGTCGGCGTTGGTGACGACGTTGTCGGGGAC
>CAYMLN010000074.1:0-2242 GCA_964391045.1 uncultured Saprospiraceae bacterium | reverse complement strand
TAGGCGTTGGCCATGACGGTAAGGTTTGGTACGAAGTTATCCTTCTTCGGGGAGTCTCCGGCGTGCCGAGCGGCGGGGTTCCCGATTACAGGGTGTTTTCAACCGATTGTTGACCCAAACCTACCGCATGCTTTACCGGCCGGCGCGATGAGGCAAAAATCCCTACCTTCATTATCCGGTTCCGATCGGGCATAACACCATCCATCATGAAACCAACCAGCCCCCTTTTCAGCCTGGTTGTGGCCCTCGTGGCTTCAACTCCGTTGTTTTCCCAACAACTTCCTTCCGGCGAGCTACGTCCTCAGGATTTTTCTTTCGATGTCATGCCGACAAGTTTTCTTACCGCGTCGCCCGGATCTCACGGGGATGAAGGACATATTGCCGTCGCCTGCCTGGCTGATGAGTTGAAACTTTCCGAAGCGGTGCGCTGCCATCCGGCATCGCGGTACCTCGAGTTGCAATTCGACCTGTCCGACGGCCAGCTGGACGACCCGGTCATGTTCGAGGTCTACAGCGACACCGTCTGGCTCACCAATCTTTCGATGCAAACTACGTTCGGGAAGGTTTTTATCCGCAATGAGCACATGGGCCAGACGATTACGATCAGCCAGGCCGGCGAGACAGGCTGTGCGCGTGACTTCATTGTCCCGGCCTGCACGGAAAGCGTATGTCCGCTCGATAAAGCCGGTGAGGCGGTCCCGATGGCCTGCGATGGCGACATGGTCGAATTCCAATTCGCGGTGGCGCACGATCCGCCGATCGACATTACCACAACCGACTTCGCGGTCTATGACGAGAAGAACGAATTCCTGACGATTTATTCGCTTGGTGAAGCGGATTCCCTTGTTCACCTGTTCATTCCTGTTTCCGCCACGGAGCGCCAATACACGCTGTGCGATCTATTTAACCCGGAAGGGTGTTGCATCAAGGTGGATCTGCCCGGCATCGATTGCAACTCCGTACCCACCGACGTTGTCGACATGGGCGACCTGGGCGTGAATGTTTTTCCTAACCCTGTCTCCGACCAGCTGGTCATCGATTTGGGCAACGGCATAAACGTTGACGCGGGTATTGCTTACCGGATCAGCAGCAGCACCGGCCAACTGGTAGATGCCGGTGTGCTGACCCAGCGCACGACAAGGTTGATGACAGATGCCTTTCCTTCAGGCCTGTTCGTGCTCCAGCTCTATGACGGGCCATCGCTGGTCGGCCATCGCCGTTTCCTCAAAATGCAGTAATCCGGCATCCGATAAGGGCATTCTGCCAGGGTGTGATCGATGACAGTCCCGGGCAGATCAAGGCTCACCCCGAGGCTGCGATTTTCTCCTCTTGCATGTTGATCGGCCGTAACTTTATAGTCCGGAAATGTCCGGGCTAAAAGTATTGAGTCATGAAACAGGCCAGTTCGCTTATCGGGTGGGTTGTGACCTTATCCGTTGTTGCCTCGGTTTCGGTTTATGCGCATGCCGCGTCATCATTTAGCCCAATTCCTGAATTTTCCATTGTCTCACCTGGCAATACGGAGGCATCGGTCTTCGGTACCGATGGTCTTCCAAACGCAAATTTCGATCCGCCCTGCCTGGTTGACCTGTTGGTTCTGGATGATTTTGTCATGTGTCATCCTGCTTCTCCATATATGGAGGTCCGGTTCAATTTATGGGATACGCCGGTTTCCGGCACAAGCATCTTCGAGGTCTTCGCAGGCGAGGTATGGATCGGTAATGTGTGGATGGAGTACACCGGCACGTTGCTTGTCCTTAAATCCCATGCGGGGGAAACGATCACCGTTAGCCAGTTCGGTACGGACGGATGCTCCAGGGAGTTTGTGCTCCCAGGTTGTACCGAGGATGTCTGTCCGCTCGGTGAAGTGAAGGAATCCACGCCAATGGATTGCGAGGGGGCAATGGCTCACTACCAGCTGGTCCTGAGGCATGATTCGCCGATCAATATCCCGTCGACGGATTTTGCCGTCTATGATGAGACCGGCGAGTTCATCACCGTCATTTCGGTGTGGGAGGGAGATTCCACCTTCAACTTGTTTGTCCCGGCGTCTCCGGTCGATCGCCGCTATTCCCTCTGTGATATCTTCCAGTACCCTGCATGCTGTATCGAGTTCACGCTGCCGGCCGTCAGTTGCGATTCACTTGCGGTCAAGACGGTCAGCTTGCCCATGCCCGATGTGCGATTGTATCCTAATCCATTGACCGATCTGCTCTTGATCGATGTGGCCGGTGACGGATCC
>CAYMLN010000073.1:1493-8462 GCA_964391045.1 uncultured Saprospiraceae bacterium | reverse complement strand
GATCCAGGTGGTCAACGGCGCATACGAGTACAAGATCACCCTGGACAACTGGGCCGCGCAGGAACAGTTTGGTGGTTTCGAGGAATGCACCCGCCGCGATCCGAGCGGACAGTTTGTGAATCGCCTGCTGCTGGTCAGCGGGGATGCCACGATTCCCGATTTCTGCTTCAACAGCTGCTATGCATGCGGCGAGGAAGTGAAGGTCACCTTCCAACTCGGCTTTGACGGTACGGAGCCCAGCCCGGACGGCGTATGGCTCGCCGGCGGCGGCAATTTCGAAGTACCCGGCGGCCGGTACCGCATGTCGGATGACGACGGTGACGGCATCTATACGATCACGGTGCCGCGCGCCCGCGGGTTCAGCTCGTTCTACACATTTGCCAACGGCAACTGTCCCGACTACAGCTGCAAGGAGAATCTCGAGGGCCTGCCCTGCGGCGACCCGGACAACTTCAACGACCGCTTCCTGCCGCCGGTAGAGGATGACATGACTGTCGGCACGTGCTTCGGCACGTGTGCGGAAAATGCCGAATGCACCACGGGCTTTGCCTCGCTCACGCCCGATGCAGATCTCTTTACCCTGCACGGCAACCCGGCCGGTGCAGCAGGGACGATCCTCGTCTTCGGCGCCGACTTCATGACCGATCGCCGCGCCTATGTGTTCAACACGCTTGGACAGATCGTCGCCCAGTGGCGGATCGGCGACGGCCAGCCCACCTTCGCTGTCCCGGTTCACACCCTCGCCGAGGGCATGTACACCGTGACCGTGACCTCCGGCACCCGCTTCTACAGCCGCAGATTTGTAAAGTAATACGCGATTGGACAGGCGCCGCGCACGCGGCGCCTGGTCCTTTTCTGCCTTGTCCGCGACATGGGCGGACATCCACCAACTTCATAAAGGATTGATCATGCGACTCTTCTTGATAATGGCCTTCAGTTGCCTCGCCCTGGCCATGCAGGCCCAGACGGAGGTAACGGGCCGGGTCACGATGGCCCCGGACGACCAACCTGGCATCGGCGTCGTCGTCCAGGTCAAGGGCACCACCATCGGCACTGTGACCGATTTCGACGGCATGTATCGCATCAGCGTACCTGGGCCGGAATCGGTGCTCGTCTTTACGTTTATCGGCTACACCACTGTGGAACGGACGGTCAATGCGGCCGGCGCGATCGACGTGCGTATGGAAGAGAACATCTCCCAACTCGATGAGATCGTGGTGACGGGCTACGGCGTCGAGAAACGCTCCAGCATTAGCGGCGCGGTATCGGTGGTCAAGGCCGATGAATTTGCGGAACGCCCGATCCTCCGCGTCGAACAGGCGCTGCAGGGCCGCGCGGCCGGCGTCCAGATCGCCCAGGTGTCCGGCTCGCCGGGCAGTCCGCTCACGGTGCGCGTGCGCGGCGTCGGGACGATCAACAACAGCGATCCGCTCTACATCGTCGACGGCATCCCGGTCGACGGGCTCGACTTCCTCAACCCGCAGGACATCGAGACGATCAACGTCCTGAAGGATGCGGCCTCCGCGGCCATCTACGGCGCACGCGGCGCCAACGGCGTCGTACTCGTGACGACCAAGGGCGGCAAGCGCAACGCGGCCGGCACGATCAGCTATGACGGCTACTATGGCATGCAACGCGCGTCGCGCCTGCTCGACCTGCTCAATGCCCGCGAATATGCCGTGATCCAGAACGAGGCCTTCCTCGCGGCCGGCAAGGTGCCGCTGCCCGAGTTTGCCAACCCCGAAGCGTTGGGCGAGGGGACCGACTGGCAGGAGGCGATCTTCCAGGACGCCCCGATCATGAGCCACCAGCTTTCCATGTCCGGCGGGGGCGATCGCTCCGCGTATGCCGTCACGGGCAACTACTTCACGCAGGACGGCATCGTCGGCGGCGACAAGGCCAACTTCGAGCGCGCCACCGTGCGGTTCAACGGCAACCACCAGATGAAGGACTGGCTTGACATCGGGCACAACCTCGGCTTTACGTGGCTGCAGCGCGACGGGCTTACGGAGAACAGCCAGTACAACTCGCCGCTTATCCGCGCGCTCAACATGGACCCGGTGACGCCGGTGTACAAGGCCGACGGCACGTATGCCTACTCGCGCTATGCAGATACGGACATCGCCAACCCGGTCAACGCCATCGACCAGACGTACAATACCTGGACGACCAACCGCTTTGTCGGCGGCCTCTATGCCGATGTGCGCCTGGGCAATCATCTCACGTTTCGCTCGGCCTACAGCCTTGACGTCACGTTTGCGCGCAACAACATTTTCTTTCCCCGGTTCGACCTCAGTAACCTCCCCTCGATCAGCGAAGCGCCGCCCGCGGAGAAGAACCTGGTCAACAGCGTGAACATCGCCAACCACAACTGGCGGAACAACCAGTGGGAGAATTACCTGACCTACAGCCGCTCCTCGGGCGTACACGATTACACCGTGATCGCCGGGACGACGGCGCTGCGGAACCGCTACGACGGCAGCGGCGGCGCCAACACCAACCTGCCGTCCAACGATCCCGACGACGCTTACATCGGCAACACGATCGACCCGATCGCCTCGCAAAGCGCGTGGCAGACAGCGAATGAATCATCGCTGCTCTCTTTCTTCGGCAAAGTCAACTACGGCTACGCCGGAAAGTACCTGGCCTCCGCCACCTTCCGGGCAGACGGCTCGTCGCGCTTCGGCAAGAACAATCGCTTCGGCTACTTCCCGTCCTTCTCCGCCGCCTGGGTGATCAGCGAGGAGGACTTCTGGAATGTCGGCCAACTCGACTTCCTGAAGCTGCGCGCCAGCTGGGGCCAGAACGGCAATGACCGTATCGGCGACTACAGCTTTACGACAGTCGTCAGCAGCGGGCAGAACTATACGTTTGGTCCCGACGAGACCATCACCAACGGAAGCGTGGCCCTCAGCGCCGCGAATCCGGATCTGAGGTGGGAAACCAGCACGCAGACCAATATCGGCGTCGATGCCGAGGCCTTCGACGGGCGCCTGAGCTTCACAACCGACTTCTACATCAAGAAGACCTCGGACATGCTTTATGCGCCGCCCATCCCCCTGGTGGCGGGCACGGCGCCTCCGGTGCAGAACGTTGCCACGGCGGAGAACCGCGGGTTGGAGTTCTCGCTCCTTTACCGGAACAGCGACCGCGCCTTTACGTATTCCTTCGGCGGCAACATCGCCTTCGTCAACAGCGAGGTGACGGGCCTGGGCCGCGGGGGCGAACCGATTTTCTCGGGTTTCGTCCAGTTTGCCAATGCCAATGCGGCAAAGACGGACGTGGGCAATCCCCTCGGGGCATTCTTCGGGTATGTCACGGACGGCATCTTCCAGACTGCCGAAGAGATCGAGGCCCACGCCTTCCAGAGTGCCGGCACGGCACCCGGCGACATCCGGTTCAGGGACCTGAACGGCGACGGCGTGATCGACGTCGAGGACCAGACCTATATCGGCGATCCTACACCTGACATCACGTATGGTCTCACCGCTGACTTTGGCTTCAAGGGCTTTGAGCTTAACCTCTTCTTCCAGGGGACACAGGGCAACGACATTTTTAACAGCACGGTGCGCTACGACTTCGGGTATGTCAACCGGCCGGCAAGTGTGCTGGATCGATGGACAGGCCCCGGCACATCGAATTCGGAGCCGCGCGTCAACCTGAATGACCCGAACCAGAATGCCCGCATCTCCGACCGCTTCGTCGAGGACGGGTCATACCTACGCATGAAGACCTTGCAGATCGCGTACAACCTTCCCGGCACATGGCTGAAGAAGGCCGGCATGCAGAAATGCAAGATCTACGTGACCGGCCAGAACCTGCTCACCTTCACCGGCTACAAAGGCCTCGATCCCGAGATCGGCGCCGTGGGCGGCAGCCTGGAGATCGGCATCGACCGGGGTTTCTATCCGCAGGCCCGCACCGTCATGGGCGGTCTCAGTCTCACCTTTTAAATCATCGGCAGACCATGAAGAACAACATCATCCGCGTCATTGCGCTCCTGGCCGTCGTCTTGATGGGGCAGTCCTGCGACAAGGACTTCCTCGATAAATCCCCGATCGTCGGGATCACCGAGGAGAATTTCTACCGCACGGAAGAGGACGCCATCGCCGCGGTCAATGCGGCGTATGCGGCCTTGCAGTTCCAACTCTCGCCGGCGGGACACTTCCGCTGGTTCTGGGGCGATATCATGTCCGATGACGCCGAGAAAGGCGGCTCGGGCGACAATGACGTCAACGATCTCCTGCAACTCGAGACCTTCAAGGGGCCGGTGAATACGGACCTGCTCGAATCCGAGTGGGGTGCTGACTACGAGGCCATCTACCGCGCCAACGTGGTGCTGGAAAAAGTGCCGCCCATCGTGATGGACGAGGACCTCAAGGCGCGCATCATTGGCGAGGCCAAGTTTATCCGCGCATGGAGCTTCTATAACCTGGTGACCATGTTTGGCGGCGTGCCGCTGGCCGACCACGTCCTCGCGCCGTCGGAGTACAATATGCCGCGGGCCTCGGCTGACGAAGTGTGGGACCTCATCGAGCAGGATCTCACGGAAGCGGCCAATGTCCTGTGGGTGCGCAGCGCCTATCCGGCGGCCGACCTGGGCCGCATCACCAAGGGCACCGCGCAGGCGCTCCTGGTCAAGGCGTACCTCTGGCGCGAGAAATGGACGCAAGCGAAGGCGACCGCGGAGGAGATCATCAACTCCGGCGAGTACCGCCTTGTGGCCGACTATGCCGACATCTTTCCGCTGTATGGAGAGAACAACGAGGAGTCGATCTTCGAGATCCAGTACATGAACGCCTCCGGCGGAAACTGGGGCAATAACAACGCCAACGAAGGCAGCTTCACCAATGTGTTCACCCGGGCCCGTGGACAGTTTGCCGGTTTTGGTTTCAACATTCCTACGCAGGACTTCGTCGATGAATTCTTCAAGGAAGGGTTCGAGGATCCAAGGCTGAAATCTACCGTATTTCGGGTCGGTGAGGAGATGGGCGACCGCGGCACGTTCACGATCGAGGCGACCGGCGGATTTCCCTATCTGTATTACCCGAAGAAGTACTTCAGCAACCGGAGTGAAGATGCACCGTTTGGCGATCCCAATCCCAACGGCGGATCGAACGACCGCGTGATCCGGTATGCCGATGTCCTCTTGATGCACGCGGAAGCCGCCTATCGTGCGGGTGACGAGACGGCCGCGCGCCAGTCGCTCAACCAGGTGCGCGACCGCGTCGATATTCCGCACATCAACGCGTCGGGTCCCGCCCTGCTGGAAGCAATCTACCGCGAGCGGCGGATCGAGCTGGGCCTCGAGGCGCATCGCTTCTTCGACCTCGTCCGCACGGGCCGCGCCCCGGATGTCCTTGGCGCGCTGGGCTTCGTGGCCGGCGTACATGAACTGTTCCCGATCCCGCAATCGCAGATCCAGGCGACCAACGGAGCGCTCCTGCAAAACCCGGGCTATTGATCCGCTTCATCATAAAACTCCTACACATGCATCCGAAACATAAAGGCCTTTGGGCAGCGGTATCCGGGTTGGCGCTGGTGATCGTGCTGATCACCGCTTGCGCCCCTGATCGCGACGAGCATGACGACCTCCTGCCGACCCCGGCGCCGCCGGAATTCAGCGTGGACATTGTGCCCGGCGACTCCAACCGGTATGTCATCACCGACCTGTCTTCCGGGTTCCAGCGCCTCTGGGAGCTTCCCGGCGGCGCACCGAAGACGTCCGCCATTCCGCGGGACACGGTGTTCTATGCAAAAGCCGGAACCTACACCATCACGCTCTATGTCTCCATGGCCGATGGCAGCGGCACAGTGTCCGCTTCAAGGACGGTGACCGTGACGAAAGACGCGCCGTTGGAATGTTCGCCCGAACTCGCCCTGCTTACCGGGGATTGCGGCGCGGGCGGAAAGTGCTGGACGTTCACGACTGCGGCCGGTGCCGTCAAGGTCGGTCCCGCCTATGGCGACTTTTCGTGGTTTACCTCCACGGAAAATGGCCTCCAGGGCGCACAATACGATGACTCCTTCTGCTTCACGTTTGAGAACCTCGTTTACGTCAACGACAACAATGGGCAGTCGGTGAATCCCTGGAACGGGTACATGGCGGAGACGTACGATCCCGGCGTCGCGGACTTCCTTTACCTGAAGGGCACGGGCGTCGGCGGACGCGACCAGATCGTGATCCCCGACGACCAGTTCATGGGCGTCTGGGACTTCGACAATGTCATGGACGTCGAGGAACTCACCGCCGGCAAGCTCGTCCTGCGGGCCCGGATACGGGATGCGAGCGGTGTGCCTGCGGCCGAAGGATGGTTCGAACTCACGTTTATCCCCCGGTAGGTCGAAAGCTATGCGCTGCTGGAATTTTTCCTTACCGATCGTCCTCCTCGGCCTGCAGGCATCCATGATGCTGGGCACGTGTGGCCGGCCTGTCGTTCCTGCATCGGACGTGAAGGACGGCATGAAACTGGTCTGGGCGGATGAATTCGACGGCAGCGGACTTCCCGATTCAACAAAGTGGTCTTACGATGTCGGGGACGGCTGTCCGAACCTGTGCGGTTGGGGCAACAACGAATTGCAATATTACACCGACGCACGCCCGGAGAACGCCCGCCTCGAAAATGGCCACCTGGTCATCGAGGCGCGTCGCGAACCGATGGGTAACCGCGCGTACACGTCTGCGCGGCTGGTCAGCAAGCACAAGGGTGACTGGACCTATGGCCGCGTGGATGTCCGGTTGAAAGTGGCCGACGGCCTGGGGACCTGGTCGGCAGCCTGGATGCTTCCGACGGACTGGGCCTACGGCGGTTGGCCAAAGAGCGGGGAGATCGATATCATGGAGCAGGTTGGGTTCTCGCCGGACAGTGTCTTCGGGACCGTGCACACGGAGGCCTTCAATCATATCATCGGCACACAAGTCGGCAAGGGCCTGCGCGATACTACGCTAAGTGCCCAGTTCCATACCTA
>CAYMLN010000073.1:421-1483 GCA_964391045.1 uncultured Saprospiraceae bacterium | reverse complement strand
AGCATCCTCTGGGATGCCGAACGCATCCAGTTCCTCATGGATGACAAGCCGTACCATACGTTCGATAAAAAGAATGAGGGATCGGCGGCATGGCCCTTTGACAAGGACTTCCACATGATCCTGAACCTTGCGGTTGGCGGAAACTGGGGCGGCCGGAAAGGCGTCGACGAAACGATATGGCCCCGCCAGATGTTAGTGGACTATGTCCGCGTCTACCAGGCGCCTGAGGATACGCGAAGCCCCTGAACTTGAAATGAACACGGATAACCCAACAAACGACAAAAGATGTTCCTGACCATGAATAAGACACACTTCAGTTGGTGGCATACCCTGCCTGTCTGGCTTTTTTTCGCCGTGGCCATCGCAGCCTGCGTCGAGGACGATGACGGTATTCCCGAAGCGCTCGACCTCCCCGTCATCCAGGTCAGCGATGTCACGCTCCAGGAAGGGGATGTGGACGATACCCTGCGCCTTGCCGTGCGCCTGACCGGGGCCAACACGACCAATGCAATCTTCGCGTTCGGCACGTTTGAGACGACCGCATCGACCCCGTCGGACTATACGATCCTCACACCGGGCAACATGCTCTTTGGTCCGGCGGACACGCTGAAGCATATCGACATCCTGGTCAAGGCCGACGAGTACAAGGAACCGACGGAGGTCCTCGAGCTGAAGTTCTACAACCCGGTCAACTGCAAGATCCAGAACGAGATCGTCAAGGTGACGATCGAGGATGACGACGATAATATCGCCGACCTCGTGATCCCGTCCGGCGGCACCACGAGCCCTGAATCCTATCCCGGGTATAACCTCGTCTGGCGTGACGAGTTCGATGGCGACGCCGTCGATCCGTCCAGTTGGACGTTCGAGATCGGCGACGGCTGCCCGAACCTCTGCGGATGGGGTAATAACGAACTTGAATATTACCGCCAGGAAAATACCGACATCGTCGACGGGCATCTCGTGATCACGGCGAAGCGCCAAGCCTTTGGCGGGCGGGACTATACATCATCGCGGCTTGTCACGAAAGGGAAGCGGCAGTTCAAGTTCGGCCGCATCGAC
>CAYMLN010000073.1:0-411 GCA_964391045.1 uncultured Saprospiraceae bacterium | reverse complement strand
GGCAGGGGATTTGGCCCGCGCTGTGGATGCTTGGGTCGAACATCGATGCCGTGAGTTGGCCGGCCTGCGGCGAGATCGACATCATGGAACTTACAGGTGATGTTCCCGACCGCGTTGTTGGCACGGTACACTTTGGCGAGAACCTCTCCGCGCATGAATTCATCAGCGGCTATCGGTTTGCCGGCCAGGGCGAGAGCTACCAGGACGAGTTCCATGTCTACTCCATCAACTGGGAGAACAACCTGATCCAGTTCATGGTCGACGGCGTCGTGTATCACACGATCACGCCCGCCAGTCTCGGCGGCCAGCCCTATCCGTTCAACAAGAACTTCTTCTTCATCTTCAACATCGCGGTGGGCGGCAACTGGCCGGGCAGCCCGGACAGTTCGACCCGCTTCCCGCAGCACATGA